>JBJELR010000307.1:0-8021 GCA_051879255.1 Lachnospiraceae bacterium
CATCACCATGGTTTCCTCTACCCCGATAATCCCAAATTGGTGTTCATAAAAATAATAAACCTTCTCCTGCATGGGCAGAAACAGTTCCCGTAAGAATGCCGCTTTCTCCTGTTCCTCTTTGGTTTCCTTAACCCCCAGATAGACCAAAAGCTCCATGGGTCTTTCCTGGCTTTCATAAAGAAAGGCTCCTTGATAGAGAAAAGTTACCACCTTACGGTATTCTTCAAGATAATTGCCGGATTGCAGTAAATGAAGATAAGACCGAATAATTCTTTTTTGTTCCTCCCCCTGAAAGAGGGAGAATCGCTTCCTGAACCCTTTACCATACACCTCCTGCATAAACTCCCGAAAGAGAATCTGATGATAGTAGTCCTCTCTGGACAGCCCTTCCCGTAAATCCAGTTCCACCAGATAGTGCATACAGATGTCCAGAAATAAAGCTCTGGTCTCCTTCATCTCTTCCACATTTTTATCCAAAAGGGCGGCAAAGACCATTCCAAAACGATACAAAGGATTAATGGCAATCCTTTCCCCTTCCGGTGCGGACAGATTTAAGTCTTCCTCCGATACCTCCAAATAGGGGCTGGGGTTATCCGCCTCCGTAAAGCACAGCTCGCCCTCTGAAAATCCCTTTTTTCTGGCTGCTAGCACAGCCTCCCATGCGTAATTCATTCTTCTCCTTTTCTATACCACTCTAGGTGGTGCTGATTATTCACGAAGAATGGCTCGCTAGGACTATTCTTCGTAGAAAATTGAACCTTTTTGGCGAAGCAGCCTCTGCCACAAACCTTTAAAAGTTCTTTTCCCATTCCCCTCGGCACTGATATTCTAAATATTCCAACTGTAGCTGGGACAGCAGATAACGGAGCCAGGATTCCTGTAAATACTCCGGTAAGCCTCCTTCTTTTTTCCACCCAAAGGTAAACAACAGAATGTTTCGTTTGTCCTGGGGAAAAAGAGAATTTCCCAGACAGTCGTTCATATCTGCTCTTAAGGCTTTCTCCCTTACTTCATCAAAAATAGTATAGTTAAGAAGCTCCACCCCGAAGTCTTTTGACAACTCTCTTACCTTTCGCCTAAGTTCTGCCGGCGTCTGAATAAACCTTCCTGCCCTTTGGAGATAGCGGGCAGCCAGGCTGTCCTGGCGTTGATTGGAAAGAACAGGAGCGGTATAGCCGTAGGAGGAATGAACTTCCTGTTGATGCAAAAGGTAAAGCTTTACCTCTCCCAGCTCTTCCTTTTGCGTTTTCACCAGTACCCGGTTTTCCTCGTAGCGGACAGAAAGGAACTCTTCTTCTGTCTCCACCAAAATCCCAACATCCTCCTGTCTCCCTGTTCCCAGTGCATAGATATGTTCATAAATCACCTCACCCATACAGGGATGTCTGAACTCCTTAGATTCTACCTGGATTTCCTCCACATTCCATAAGGGAACCATATCTTCCCGAACCGCTCCTTCCCACACTCCGTAGGATATCCGAAAGGTTTCTTCCGGCAAAACCCCTTCCTCCGGCACCAGATCAACAAACCGCTCCAGATGCCCCATAGGCACAGTCTGCCAGGGCACCTGATTTGTCTGAAACAACTGATAAAGCTTTTTTATACAGTCCTCATAACGACTTGCCTTTTCTAGGCGAAAGTTAACCCTCCGTCCCGTTTTCTCCTCTGTTCCCAAAAGCTGTTTTTGCTGTAAAAAGGCTTTCATAGACTCATCGTTCCCTGCCAGATAGATAGTTTTTCGCCCTTCATCAAGACCAGGCTTAAGATCAGCAGAGCAAAGGGGATACCAAAATCCATTAATAGGATCCCTATCTTCTTTTTTGACGATGGTGGTATAAATGGCAAAGGCTTTCCCCGGCAGGGTAAGTTCCTTCTCTATTCGTTCCTCTAATACCTGATACTTCCCCTCTGTTAGGGTATAAAGGGCTAAAAATCCTTCCAGCAAAAGTTCTCTGGCTTCCTTCCTTTCTTCTATATCTCTAATCCCACCCAACTGCTTTTGCAGGTATTCCCGATAATCCATCTCTTCTTCCTTCTGTCCTTATCCATTTCCACTGACCGTACTTTGTTCCTGCTTTTTCCGCTCTTCTTCCGCCTTTTTTGCTGCTTCCTCGGCCCGTTCGGCCGCTTCCTGGGCTTTCTTTGCTGCTTCCTCGGCCTTCTGTTCTTCCTGAGCTTTCTTTGCCGCTTCCTCGGCCTCTTTAGCGGCTGCCTTCTCAGCCTCCGTCAGCTTGCTGGTAATGAGATCAATCTTGCCCTGTATTTCATCCGCCTCATTGGTCTTATCCAGCTTATCATAGATGGCTTTGGCATACTGATACTGCTGGATAGCCAGGGCATACTTCTTTTCCTCCTCCAGGATTCTGGCCTGTTCCTGAAAAGCCTTTGCCTCCTCTACCCTTGCTGCCACCTGAGCCTGTTTTTCTTCCAGTGCACTCATTTGTTTCTCCAAAGCGGCTGCCTGCTCCTGATCTTCTAAGGCTTCATACTTTTCTATGGCCATTAGGTAAAAGACCATGGCTCCCTCATAATCCTGCTCCTGATAGGCCTTCTTAGCCTGAGCCACCAGCTGGGCTGCCGCTACTTCTTCGGCTGCCCGTTCCTGATTAGCCTCTTCCTCCTTTGCCTGAACCTCACTCCAGGCTTCGTACAGCTTATCTAACGCATCCAGAGCCTGCTGTTTCCCCTCTTTAAAATAAATGGAAGATGCTTTCTCTTTTGCCTCCAGATACTTTTCTTCTGCCAGAGTATAGTTTTCGTATTCTAACAGCCGGTCTCCCAAAGAAATCTGGTCGAATACCTGTTCATAGGCAGTGATCTGCTCCAGTCGTTTTTCGATATAGGCAAGACCCAGGTTGTCCGCATACTTTACCCGCACCCTGGCCTTCAGATAATCCTCTTTCGCCTGGATATAGTCCCCCTCATCATAGGCTTCATCCGCCACAATAATCGCTTCAAGAGAAATCAAATACTGGTTATATTTTTCCTTTTCTTCCTTATCCTTTAACTCTCCTGCCAGCTTCAGTGCCTTATCGCACTCCTCCTTGGCCCGGATATAATTGCTATCCTCTATGTAGGTCTCTACATTGGTGAAGGCAAGCTCCATTTCTTCCCGCTTTTCCCGCCTGCCTTTTTGCCAGAAAAATAACAATAAGCCCACTACCAATAGAAGAATCAACACCACCACAGTAATCCGAATGATTCCTTTGATCTTTCGTTTCCGGTTTGGATCCTGAAATACCTTTTCCACATAAATAGCGGCAAAGGTATAGTTTTCCAGCTCCTTGGGCTGTCTGGATAAAAGAAGCTCTTCTACCTTATCACATTCCTCTGCCGGGTCATTTCCTGCCTCCGAAAACACATCCAGAAGCTCTCCCTCATCCACCTGCTCCCAAATTCCTCGGGTATACAGGGTCAGGATATCCCCCTCCAGCAGTTTCACCTTAGTGGAAACAAAGGGATGGAAGCTTTTCTGTCCCAGATAAGCATACAGATTGTTTCTTTCTTCATGCCGGGAAGCCTTGTCCTCCCTCACCTCTCCGCTATGTACCATATCCTGACTAAGGGACATGTCGGTGGTGGCAAAGTAGCATCTTCCCTGCCGATAGATTCGAAACCTGGTATTTCCCACATAACCAAAACGAAGTTTAACGTAATCCGTTATCACCACCGTTAAAGAAGCCTTCAGCTTCTCATCGCCCTCTCCTTTTAGCAGGACTTCATTAGCCTGCTTCAGATATCCTTTTATCCGTCCCTTTCCTATCCCCGGATCTTCCTGAAAGGCCTGAATAATGGCTTCAATGGCCGTCCGGGCACCATCCCCATCTCCCCTGTCCGTGATCCCATCGGCAATCACATAACAGGCAAAGTTATCCAGCTCCACAAAGCCAAAATAGTCCTTATTGGTAAGCTTGCTTCCGGCTTCCGAAACAAAGGCGGTTTTCATGCTGCTGTTATACTTTCTCATCTTAATCCCCATGCATAGAACAGGCCTTGCCTGTTCTATTGCTCAAATAAATAAGTGAAATTTTTTAATTTCACACTACTCATCCATTCCGAGGCGTTTACGCTAAGGAATGCGAGCCGAATTTCAGATTCGGCTCTGCGATCAAAGGATTTGTGACGCTTCGGCGCAAATCCCGGATTGAAAAATAAGCTATCAAGCTTATTTTTCAATCTACTCCCTCAACCAGAACAACACTGGCATTATCTTTATGCAATGACTGAGTGGTATTAATAGCTTCCACTAGGGCAAAGGCCTTCTGCTGACAGCTTCCCTTTTCTTCCAAAACCTCTTCTATCTTCTTCCAGCTTAAGCCCTCATAGAGTCCATCGCTCATGAGTACCACCACATCTTTAGACTGCAAAGGGATGGGGGTATCAAAAAATTCAATCTCCTGAAAGCCATCCTGCCCCAGATAGTTATACAGCCGTTTCTTTTCCAAGAGTCTTAGGGCACTTTCTCTGGTAATCCTTCCCTGCCTGTACTTATCCTCTGCCAGCCGGTCTATGGTATGACCGCTGGATAAGGGAATTAGGCTGTCTCCACGAAAGAGAGCCACCTTGACGTTTCCTGCCAGAGCATAGTACAGTCGCTTATTCCGAATCAGTATGGCTGCTGCACAGGCTCCTGTCTGTCCTTCCTCCAGCTGTTCCAAAATCCGGGCATTGGCAAGATGAAAAGCCTTTCCCAGAAAATAGGCTGGATTCTCCACACTGCGGTAATCCGAAAACAGTTCCCGAAAGGTATCCACCACAAGGGAAGAAGCCACCTTTCCCCCATAGCCCTTTCCCATACCATCTGCCAGAACCGCCAGAAATCCCTCTCTGGTCTGGCACATCCCATAATTATCCTCCTGTACCTGCCGGTCTCCTATGGTCATGGCCTTTCCCACCTGAATCCGTCTTGCTACCCTTCCCTTATCCGGAAGTAGAAACCGAAGAACAATCAGCACCAGCAGAAAAAGATAAATGAAGAACAATAAGCCTTCCTGTATGGTCATCCTTTCCTCTCCCCCTATTCCCACCGATAATGCTCTCCGCAAAAGGGAATGAACAAAAACTTACTGTCTCCCAGCTCAAGCATATCAAATTCCTTAAGAGGCATTGGGGTATAAACTGCTTCTTCATTCAGATACACCAGTCCATTACTGTCTCCCGGCAGAATGACCATGTTATTTTGCTTGACATCATAGACAATGACGCAATGGTTTCTCCGGGAAATCTTATTATCCCCTAGAATCTGGATATCCATGTCATCAGCCCTTCCCACAAAATTTTTTCCTTCCCTTACTTTATAGTCCTTTCCCTTACGGGGTCCAGCCACACAGACGATCCAGCCGCAGACCGGATGTTCCTCCTGTAAAAACAAAGATTCTTCGAGCTCTGTATCGGTCTGTCCTGTTTCCCGTCTTTCTCTGGTAGCAGTTTCCACGTTACAATAAGGGCATATGGTTCCGTATCGTCTTGTGGAAAACATATGTCCATTCTGGCATCTGGTCAAATTACTCATCTTCTTCTCCTGCTCCTCTCATTATTCTGCCTTAAACTATCTTTTCTCCCTGCAAAAATCTTTACCGTAATTTTACCGGAGCAAGGCCAATGTAAATGATATCTCCTCTTTCCACCCTGCAGGGTTCCTTAGAGGACACTCTGTACTTTTGTTCTTCCCCCATGGGCTGAATCCTGGTCCCATTTTCGCTGTCCAAATCTTCAATATACCAGCAGCCATTGCAATAGTTCATTACTGCATGCTCCCCATCCACGGTTGAACCATAATCGGTAAATTTTAAATTGATATCTACCTGAAAGTCTCCTTCATCTCGGCCAAAAACTATGGAAGTTTTTCCGTAAATATCCCAGGTATCGGTCACATTTCCTTCTTCCCCCAGAAGAAGCAGCTGTGTTATCCCTTTCTCTCCCTTCCGCTCCTGTGCACCTGCCCATTTTCGTCTGTCCAAAGCCACTAACCCTAAGCTTCCCAGAAAAATAAGTCCCAATAGAAGCAGACTGCTGTCTCGTTTCACTCCATCCTCCTGATAAAGATAAGAAAGGATTAATCCGGTTAAGGAGGAAATCAGTATGAGTAAATCAAGTGTTATTTTTCGGTTCATCATTTTAATCCCCATGCATATCACAAGCTATGCTTGTGATACTGCTTAAATAAGAAGGTGAAAATCGGAAATTTTCACGCTATCCTTTATCCATCTATCCATACAGCCAGGGCTATCGGATTCCCATAAAGCCTTCAAACATCTTTGTCATATCCAAGGGATTACCCTGCTGTTTATTTTCCTTATTCGTCTTTTTGCTTTCCGCTGCACCAGAGAAAGCAAAGCCAAAATAACTTTCCATATGTTTGGTAAAATTTTGTATGCCCATTTCCGGTGCAGTGGTCTGCGTTCTTGTTTTCTTTGCCCTCACTTCGGAAGCTTTTTTTCGCTTTTCATCATATGCTTTTCGCTTTTTACTGTTTCCTAAAATCTCATAAGCTTCCACAATGTCCTTGAATCGGGCTTCTGCCTTAGCATCACCCGGGTGTAAATCGGGATGATATTGTTTTGCCAGCTTTCGATAAGCCTGTTTAATCTGCTCCTCTGTTGCCTGCTCATCTATACCAAGAATTTGATAGTAATCCATACCCTAACCTCCTCCTTGATTACTCCATCTCCAACAGTTCCATCAGCTTATCCTTCTCTATCCAGATACAACGTCCTCCAACCAGAGGACGATCTGTATCGTATTTCCAATGTGGCACAGGAATATAGCTTTTCTCCCCTGTCTCCACATCAATCACATACCATCCTTGAGGGATTTTTTCCCATTCTTCCTTCATGGGTTCAACATAATTTTTAATCATTGTTTCGTCTATGCCAGCCCAGATTGTCCATGAATCCCACATGGCTTCATTTCCAGTACAGTAAACTAAATATTTTTCATCCGGAGAATAACTTGCAGAAAACATATACTCACCCAGCTTTTCGCTTTCTCCTTTCGGATATTTCATACGAAAAGTTTCATATCCATATGTATATATTATCCAGCCCCCATGAATATCTCCTTTTATCTGGGATACTTGTATTGGCCACTTTGCTTCATCTACAGGAATTGGTAGTTCATACATCAAATTTTTTGAAGAGTTCACTGAATATACATATATCCCATCAGCCTCTCCCTCTTTTCCATTTACTACCGCCATAACCTCTCCTGATGTGTCTATCTCCCATACCGGTCTACTGTAGTATATATCATGGTATGGCCCAAAATTTTCTTGTAATACTTCCTCTATTACTGTCTTAAATTCTATGAGCGTATTTTTTGTATCTATTGTATTTAAAACTAGATTTCTGTCATAAATATAACTTTCTTTCCTTTCTAGCATTCGTTCCCCATTCTCATACCATATCGCATCCCCATATTCCGACAAAAAATCATTTCTTTTCCAGCTGACGATTTGATTCAGGTCAATAGAACAGTCAACAATATGTTCATCCATGATTTCTACCCATTCCATTTGATACTCATATCCTCTATTCGCTTCTTCCCAGTCCGTATGATCCGCCAGTTCAGGTTTTCTGCCAAGTATTTTTTCACACAAAGCAAAATAGGTATCTTCTGCCTGTTTTTTTGTCTTTGTAAAATCTCCATAAATAGCATATCTTTTGGCCTTTGATCCTGATGCTCCCCAACTGAACTCTGTACTTATGAAGAGTCCCCACTCCATTTCCGGCAAGTCTATTGTCTTTTCCTGAACTAAAATGTCCTCTTTTTCTTCCATCATCTTTGTATGATCGGATTTTTCTTGTATCATCTTCTCTTTTATTGCTAAACTAACCATCTCTTCTGCCATTGTATCCACCATCTTCTTTTGGCCTAAAAATAATGTAGAGCAACCCATTCCTATGAGAATTATCACTTGCATTAATCTTCTCATCTTACCATTCATTCAAAAAATAACTCCTTATTGAATACTGCCCCATCCACCAGATATTCATCACTGTAATCCTTTTTAATCAGTCCAT
>JBJELR010000308.1:0-7947 GCA_051879255.1 Lachnospiraceae bacterium
TACCCATAAATATCCTCTGGAGGAAATTAATGAAGCGTTAAAGAAGAATCTGGAGATGACGGGACTTAAAATTGCCATTGTAAATCCATAAGCGGATTATGGTAAAACCCATATAGCAGGAAACCCGGAAAGGAAAGGACATGGATAATCGGACAACAGGTAGCAGCCAGGAAGCGGTAGGTCTGTTGGAGGTGTTTGGCCTCGTTTGTGCGTTTCTGGCGGCAGATGCAGGTTGTAAAGCGGGGAATGTAACCCTGGAAGTATTTGATAAAAATAAACCGGCCAATGCAGATGCCTTACCCGTTCCCCTTCTGGTTACGGTAAAATTCAGGGGAAGTATTGCGGATGTGGAAGAAGCCATGAATGCGGCAGAAGCAGTGGCGGAGGCACATACCGGAATCGTATCCAAGCACATTATTGCAAGGCCTACAAAAGATACAGAAAAAATGCTGAAAATCAGCGCATTAGATAAAAATTAACGGTAGAGCAGATTTATGGATATCACAAGGTTTATCTGCGATACTGCTAAAAGGAAAAGTAAAAAATAACAGAATGTTAAGGAGGATTTAAACATGGCACAGGAAGCATTAGGAATGGTAGAAACAAGAGGACTTACTGCAGCGATTGAGGCAGCAGATGCAATGACTAAGGCAGCAGAGGTTGTTCTGGTAGGAACAGAGAAAATCGGTTCCGGTCTGGTAACCGTAATGGTACGTGGAGATGTGGGAGCCGTTAAGGCCGCAGTAGAGGCAGGAACCAGTGCAGCAAGCAAGCTGGGCGAACTGGTAGCTACACACGTAATTCCCAGACCTCATAATGATGTAGAGAAAATTCTTCCGAAGATTTAAGCGGGCACAAGGAGGGTAAAGGAGAACCGGCATGGGTAATGCGTATGGATTCATTGAAATCACAGGTGTGGTAGCGGCTATGGATGCCCTGGACATTATGACTAAAGCAGCAGATGTGACCCTGGCCACCTGGGAAAGAAAGCTGGGCGGAAGGCTGGTTACTCTGGTAGTGGAAGGAGAAGTGGAAGCCGTAAAGCAATCGGTTCAGGCGGCTGTAGCAAATGCCATTAAGAAGCCTGTATCCACTGGGATTCTTCCCAATCCTCATCCGGAAATCGTTCGGATGGTACAGTTGTCGGCCAGTCGTTTTAAAGGAAAAGAGAAGTAGATTGTGTAAAAGCTTGTAGTAAAGTGAATTCGTTTTAAATGGAGGTAATTATGGCATTAGAAGCATTAGGAATGGTGGAAACCAGAGGTTTAGTAGCAGCGATTGAGGCAGCAGATGCAATGTGTAAGGCGGCAAACGTTACCCTGGTGGGAACGGAGAAAATCGGTTCCGGTCTGGTAACCGTAATGGTACGTGGAGATGTGGGCGCAGTAAAATCTTCCGTCGAGGCCGGTGCCAACAGCGCATCCTCTTTAGGGGAACTGGTAGCTACTCATGTAATTCCCAGGCCTCATAGTGATGTAGAGATGATTTTGCCGAAGGTAACAGACTGACGAAACAGCCAAGGACAAATTCGTCAGCCTGAATTAGGAAGGTGTTCTTCATCAGGATTTGGAGGTAGGACTTGAATACATATCAGAATGTTGAAGCAATTACCAGAATGGTGTTGGAGACTTTGGAAGGTGAAAGGACAGAAAAGCCTGGGATAAAGGTTCCTGTAGGAATCTCAGCAAGGCATATTCACCTGACACAGGAGGATGTGGAAAGGCTTTTCGGCGAGGGCTATCAGTTGACTAAAAAGAATGAATTGATGGGCGGCCAGTTTGCTTCCAATGAACAGTGCACCATCGTAGGGCTGAAGCTTAGAGCCATTGAAAATGTTCGTATTTTAGGCCCTGTAAGAAGTAAGTCTCAAGTGGAAATCTCTGCTACTGATGCCCGCATGCTGGGAATAAAGGCACCCATCAGACAGTCAGGAGATATTACAGGAAGCGCCCCAATTGCTTTGGTAGGACCCAAAGGTGCAGTTTATCTGCAAGAGGGCTGTATTGTTGCGACAAGACATATCCATATGCCGCCGGCAGAGGCAAATATTGCCGGTTTAAAGGATGGAGATATGGTTTGCGTACGAATTGGTGATGAAAGAGGGGCACTATTGGAACAGGTAAAGATTCGTGTAGATGAATCCTTTACGTTGGAAATGCATATTGATACCGATGAGGCAAATGCCTGTCAGGTTAAACAGGGTGATCTGGCACTTATCGTCTAGTACATCGAATAATAAGTTCCTGATCCATTGACACAGAATGATTCACAAAAACTTGTCTAAAAGGTTCAGGCCTAAAGGAGAAAGCTATGCTTGTTGGAAAAGTTGTGGGAAGCTTGTTTTCCACCAGAAAAAGTGAAAAATTAGTGGGAAATAAATTCATGGTGGTGGAGCCGGTTCAGGAGATGGATACCGGTAAGGGCCGTCTGGTGGCCATCGATATTATCGGAGCAGGTATTGGTGAATATGTACTGGTGGCCCAGGGAAGTGCGGCGAGAATAGGCTGCGACATGAGTGATGCACCCATAGATGCGGCCATTGTAGGTATTGTGGATGAAGGTCAGGACTGGAACAAATAGGGCAGGGGTATATATGCAGATCAATGAATTGAAAGCGATAGCAAAAGAATTTGGGATAGTGGGAGCCGGCGGAGCCGGTTTCCCGGCCTATGCCAAAATGACCGATCAGGCAGATACGGTTATCTTAAATTGTGTAGAATGTGAGCCCTTGCTTAAGCTCCATCGACAGCTTTTGGCAGCACACAGGGAAGAAATTCTTCAAATGCTGGAGGAAGTGAGAGTCGCTTTTGGAGCTAAGGAAGTGGTTATTGGAATTAAGAGTGAATATACAACCACCATCCGGGCAGTAGAGGAGGTATTGGGAGAATATCCGAATATCCGGATTTGCGCCCTCAAGGCTTCCTATCCTATGGGAGATGAGGTGGTTTTGATTTATGAAGCCACAGGGCGGGTAATCAAGCCCGGAGGACTTCCTATAGATGAGCATGTGGTAGTGTATAATGTGGAAACCATGTATAACCTGTATTGTGCGGTGCATGAAAAAAAGCCGGTTACTGAAAAGCTGGTATCCATTGTAGGAGAGGTTGAACACCCATTGACCATAAGGCTTCCCCTGGGAGCAACGGTGAAGCAGGCAGTAGCCTTAGCTGGCAGGATAACCACAGATAATCCGGTATACCTGATGGGTGGCCCTATGATGGGAAGGTTGGGGGAAGAACATACCCTCATTACGAAAACTACCAATGCTATTATCGTTTTACCAAAGGAGCATTTTTTGGCCAGAAGAATGGAGAAGAATCTGGATATTGAACGCAGAAGGGCATCCTCAGCCTGCTGCCAATGCAGAGCCTGTACGGAGTTATGCTCCAGACATATGCTGGGGCATCCTATTGAACCCCATCTGGTTATGCGGGCAGTGGGACAACAGGATTTATCAGACTTAAGGATTTACATGAACACAGCGTATTGCAGCGGCTGCGGAATTTGTGAAAATTATGCCTGTCCTCAGGGGCTGTCTCCCCGTTCCATTATTCAGCAGTTTAAATCCGGACTGAGGAAGGCAGGAGTGAAGGTCGAAAAGCTGGAGCCGGCTTCAGTAGAGTGGGATAGAGAGTTGAAAAAGCTGCCGGTTCATCGGCTGGCAAAGCGATTGGGGCTGGCAGGTTACGACGTGGCTGCTCCGTTTGTGGAGGAAGGAGCCAAAGTGAAACGGGTAAGTATTCCCATGAGTCAGCATATCGGTGCACCTGCCCTGCCTGTGGTTTCAAAAGGAGAAAGAGTAGTCAGAGGTCAGCAGATTGGCCGACCGGCAGAGGGACTGAGCGTAGGTATCCATGCTTCAATTGAGGGAATAGTGGAAAAGGTAAGCGATAAAGAGATTCTGATTAAGGCGAGGTAAAATAAATGGCAAAAGCGATTGGAATGGTAGAATGTACAACGGTAGCCACAGGATTTAAAGCGGCAGATGATATGGCTAAGGCGGCAGATGTAGAGATTCTGCAGGCAGAGGTTACCTGTCCCGGTAAATTTGTGATTCTGGTCACCGGGGAGCTGAGTGCGGTAAGAGCCTCTGTGGAGGCGGTAGAAGGAAGGTATCAGGAAAGAATTATGGATACCTTTGTCCTGGGAAATCCCCATGAATCCATTTTTTCTGCCATTTATGGGACTACACATCCACAGCATATAGAGGCTTTGGGGATTTTGGAAACCTATGATGTTTCGGCCTTGATTGTAGCAGCAGATTTGGCGGCCAAAACGGCCATTGTAGAATTAATTGAACTAAGACTGGCTAAGGGGATGTGCGGTAAGAGTTACATGACCCTGACAGGAAGTGTTGCAGCAGTAGAGGCAGCCATAGAAAAAGCAAAGGCAGAGGCGGGAGACAGAGGAATGTTTCTGGACAGCTCCGTTATTGCCCGTCCTTCGGATAAGCTGGTACCGTATATTTTCTAGTGGTTTTGCTGATTTGACTTTGTGTGCTGAACGAATTTCTTATAGGCAAAGCGGAAGAAGGAGGAAGCTATGCTTGCAGTAGAAAGACGAAAACGAATACTGGAAAGGGTTCATGCAGAAAAAAAGGTCATCGTCAGTGAACTCAGCAAAGAGTATAAGGTGTCTGAAGAAACCATACGTCGTGACTTGGAAAGACTGGCCGAGGAAGGTCATGTAATCAAAAGCTATGGTGGAGCAGTGATTAATGAAATCGGCAATATTGATCTTCCCTTTAATGTACGTTGGAAATCCAATGCTTTGGGAAAACAAAAGATTGCAGACCTGGTTAATCAGGAAATTTGTGATGGAGATCATATTTTTCTGGATGCTTCCACGACAGCAGTGTTCATTGCCAAAAACATCAAACAGAAAAAACATCTGACGGTGATTACCAATTCTATCGAAAATTTACTGGAATTATCGGATGTATCCGGCTGGGATATTATTGCCACAGGCGGTCTGTTAAAGCCCGGATCAATGTCTCTTTTGGGAAAAAAGGCGATAGACAGTATAGAGGCTTATAATGCAGATAAGATTTTTTTCTCCTGTAAGGGGCTGGATCTGGAAAAGGGTGTTACGGAAGGGAATGAAGAAATGGGAAGCATTAAGCAAAGTATGATTAAGGCTTCCCGCAAGGTTTATCTGGCTGTAGATTCCTCCAAATTTGATAAGGTGGCTTTTTCCAATATCTGTAAATTATCCGGATTAAATGTGATTATTACGGATAAAAAACCAGAACCAAGATGGCTCAGTGCCTTTGAGGAGCATGGGATTCAGTGTATCTATCCCAAGGAGGAAATGCCGGAATAAGAAATAACCATGGACCTTCTTATCTACACCGGTACAAAAGTTATTTTAAATCAGCGGGAAGTATTTACTGCTGAGGGCGTACAGGCACCAAGTGGTACAGCCCTTGTATACATGAACAGTTAAACGCCCATAGATGCCGCCTGGATTCATAGTTGTACTTAAAAAAGTATGGAAGTTTAGTTGGATAGAAATAAAAATAAGCGAAAGGAAAGCGAAATGATGATGTATAATCCTACCCCCATAGCAAAATCAGAACGGATTAAAAGAATGGTGGATCATTTGTTTGCCAAAATGCCGGAAATCGAAGCTGCAAGAGCCCAACTGATTACTCAGTCCTATCAGGCTACAGAAGGGCAGCCAACAGTGATTCGTAAGGCCAAAGCCTTTGAGCATATATTGAAGTATTTACCCATTATTATCCGGCCGGAAGAACTGATTGTGGGAAGTACAACACTGGCACCAAGAGGTTGCCAGACCTACCCTGAGTTTTCCTATGAATGGCTGGAAGCAGAATTTGATACGGTGGCTACCAGAAGCGCAGATCCTTTTTACATAAGTGAAGACACCAAAAAGAAGCTGAAGGAGGCAAATGCTTACTGGAAGGGGAAAACCACCAGTGAATTGGCTACCTCCTATATGGCACCGGAAACCTTAAGAGCAATGGAACATAATTTTTTCACTCCGGGAAATTATTTTTACAACGGAGTGGGCCATGTGACGGTACACTATGATCAGGTGCTTGAGCTGGGTCTTAAGGGGATTAAGGAAAAGGCCAGGAAAGAGATGGTAGACTGCTCCTTTGGAGATGCAGACTATGCTGCAAAAATGACTTTTCTGGAGGCGGTACTGATTTCCTGTGATGCGGTGATTACCTATGCAAAGCGGTATGCCATATTAGCTGCCTCAATGGCAGAACGAGAAACCAATGCCATAAGAAAAAAGGAGCTTTTGGAAATTTCCCGAATTTGTGACAGAGTACCGGAGAATCCTGCCCAAAGCTTCCAGGAGGCCTGTCAGTCCTTCTGGTTTATTCAGCAGCTTTTGCAGGTGGAATCCAGTGGACACTCTATTTCTCCGGGAAGATTTGACCAGTATATGTATCCTTTCTATGAAAAGGATATTCGGGCAGGTAAGCTGACCCGGGAATATGCCCAGGAGTTAATTGACTGTATTTGGGTAAAACTGAACGATTTGAATAAATGTCGTGATGCGGCCAGTGCAGAAGGCTTTGCCGGGTATTCCCTGTTTCAGAATTTGATTGTAGGAGGACAGACTGCGGAGGGCAGGGATGCCACTAACGATCTTTCTTTTATGTGTATTACTGCCTCTGAACACGTATTTTTACCTCAGCCCTCCTTGTCCATCCGGGTATGGAATGGTTCCTCAAGAGAACTGTTAATGCGGGCTGCCCAGTTGACCAGAACGGGTATTGGTCTGCCGGCTTATTATAATGATGAGGTAATTATTCCGGCTCTGGTGAATCGGGGAATCAGTATGGATGATGCCAGAAACTACAATATTATCGGCTGCGTGGAGCCACAGGTTGGCGGAAAAACGGATGGCTGGCATGATGCAGCTTTCTTCAATATGTGTCGGCCTCTGGAAATGGTATTCTCCAATGGGTATGACCGGGGAAAGCTTGCCAGCATTCAGACCGGCGATGTGGAAAGCTTCAGAACCTTTGAGGAGTTTTATGAAGCCTATCGGCTGCAGATGGAATATAATATTTCCCTGTTGGTTAATGCGGATAATGCCATTGATAAGGCTCATGCCATTCTTTGCCCCTTGCCTTTTGAATCCTGTCTGGTGGAGGATTGTATGAAGCGGGGAATCAGTGCCCAGGAGGGTGGTGCCATTTATAATTTTACCGGACCACAGGGCTTTGGTATTGCCAATGTGGCGGACTCCTTATACACCGTAAAGAAGCTGGTATTTGAAGAAAAGAAAGTGACCATGAGAGAATTAAAGCAGGCTCTGGAAATGAACTATGGAAAGGGCTTCGATGCAATTACTGCAGGTGAAGTGGCTATCCAGGTGGGAAAGAGCCTGGAGGCGGCAGGACAGGAGGTAACGCCGGAAATTATTGCTCTTACCATTAAGCAGGTATTGACTATGGAATTGCCTCAGACCCAGAAGAAGCGCTATCAGGAAATTCTGGATATGATTGACGAACTGCCTAAGTTTGGAAATGACATTGATGAGGTAGATGCTTTGGCCAGAGAAGCGGCTTATCTGTATACCAGACCTTTGGAAAAATACACCAATCCAAGAGGGGGAAGATTTCAGGCAGGACTTTATCCCGTATCGGCCAATGTACCGTTGGGCGCACAGACAGGTGCTACTCCCGACGGAAGGCTGGCGCATACTCCGGTGGCAGATGGAGTGTCCCCTACCTCAGGAAGAGATGTTAATGGGCCTACGGCAGCCTGTAACTCAGTGGCTAAGCTGGATCATGCTATTGCCAGCAACGGAACCTTATTTAACATGAAGATGCACCCGACTGCCATGTCCGGCCAGAAGGGATTGGAAAACTTTGTTTCTCTGATTCGCGGATATTTTGATCAGAAGGGTATGCATATGCAGTTTAACGTGGTGGATCGACAGACCCTGTTGGATGCCCAGAAG
>JBJELR010000309.1:0-7941 GCA_051879255.1 Lachnospiraceae bacterium
ATTCTATTTTCTTAACTTGTGTTATACTGGATACAATTATGGACAGTGGTAAACAGTCCCATAAAGTTTCATAGAAATAGGAGAAAGAAAAACCATGAGTGAAAACACAACCAGTAAAAGTCAGGCCAAACGTCAGGCCCGCCGGGAGGAGATTAAAAAATCCAAACGGGAAGCAACACGAAACCGCTTAATTGCTATTCTTATTGTTACAGCCCTTGCGGCCATTTTTATTGCTGCTGCTTCTACCTTTATCTACCGCCAGCTAACCCAGACTGTTGCCAGCAGTGACTATGGTGCAATGCTGAACGAGGATGGAACCATCAAGGATATAAATCCCCTGGACTATATAGAAGCATTCGATTATAAGAATATGTCCGTTTCCCGGGAAGATATTGCCTATACGGAAGAAGCACTTAATACAGAAATCGATTCTCTTCTTTCCCAATACAAGACCTTGGAAACGGATACTGCCCTGACCGCTAAGGATGGAGATACGTTAAATATTGACTACGTAGGTACTGTAGATGGTATTGCCTTTGAAGGGGGAGACACCGGAGGAAATGGTGCAGATCTGACTCTTGGCTCCGGTACCTATATCGATACCTTTGAAGCTCAGTTAGTAGATTCCCATCCCGGTGACCAGGTTACCGTTAACGTTACCTTCCCCCAGGATTATACTAACGAGGAGCTTCAGGGTAAGGCTGCCGTTTTTGAAGTTACAGTAAATGGTATCTATGTTACTCCGGAATTTACCGATGAATTTGTGGCAGAAAACTTTTCCGAATACGCTTCTACGGCCGAGGAGTACAAGGCTTATTTAAAGGAAACCAACGAGCGCACCAATCTGGAGGCTTATGTGGAAACCAAGTTACAGGAAACCGCAAAGGCTACCGGATATCATGAAAAGTATATTAAATACTTAAAGGGAATTGGAAAATACGAGCAGGAAACCTACTATGAAAGCTATAATCAGATGTATTATGCTTTTACCGGAAGCTACCCCTACAGCAGCTTCCAGGATTATACAGGTATGTCCCTTAGCGAATTTGAGACTTATCTTACGGAAGAATCTCAGACCCGTTCTGTTCTGGATTTGGCTTACCAGTATATTTTCACCGATGCCGGCTTAAGCATCAGTGATGCAGATTATGAGGAAAAGGTCAGCCAGCTTGGAGAAACCACTGCCCAAACCTATGGTAAATCCTATGTCATGCAAATGCTGATTCAGGATAAGGTAATCCAATATCTTGCAGACAATGTCACCATAGCAGAGTAACGGAGCATATTTACAGACAGAAGAAAAAGCAGGTTCAAAAACCTGCTTTTTCTTTATTTCTTACCGTATTCTGCTGTCCCGATAATTCCAGTCTTGAAGCGGCTTCTTGTGCTTCTTCTTATACTCGTACATCTTTTTATCCGTTTCCCGAAGATGCTGCTGTAATAAGCCATCCCTTCCATCAGCTACAATACTGGTGGCATAGCTGAAGCTCTGGGGATAAGGGCAGTGACGCTGGGCAATTAAAAATTCCCTTAGATGAGCAAGCTGTCTGTCATGCTCCTCCATATCCTTTCCTTCCTTAATCAGATAAAACTCATCACCACCTATTCGGCACACCTCGCAGTGCATATTGCTCAGCATATTGGAAACATTCTTCAAATATTCATCCCCTTTATCGTGCCCATAGGTATCATTACAATATTTAAGATAGTCTACATCAATCAAGGATAACAGGAAAGGCTTTCCCTCTGCTGCCAGACTTTCCATTCTCTCTGTCGCATACCGCCTGTTCTTCAGACCGGTCAATGGATCTGTATAGGCCATATCGTGAATCAGATTCTCCTTCTTTTTCTGCTGGGTTTCATCCGTCACAATATAGACGATGGAGGGTGTACCATTCCAACTGATATGGAAGGATTCCACCTCATAATATAGCTTTTCCTCACCTCCATCCGGCATGATATACAGCTCACATTTTGCCGATTCTCCTTCCTGCTTTGGTGCATGAAGAAGTAACTTTCTCCCCATTTCCTCTGCAGCCATAGGATAAAGCTCCTGAAAACATTTTGCAGAATGATTGCGAAACAGACTTTCCTTGGCATCACCCGAAATGACAAAAATCATGTTCTGCATATTATTAATCAAAGCCAGCATCAGATTAAAGGCCAGCTCCGTCTCCCTGCTGATAGCCTCTACCCTCTTTTTCTCCTCAAGAAGGCTTTCTGTCCGCTGAGAAAGCTGTTCAGTCATGGTATTAAAGGCCTCCGAAAAGTCTCCCATGAAGTCCACCTTCTGACTATAGTCTCCTTTGGCTATCTGCTGTACCTGCCAGGTTAAATGCCTAAGTGACCCCTGCAGCTCCTTCATGGGTGCTGCAATCACATTCTCCCCATCGGGAGCCTCCTTGGACAATTCTCCTCTGGCCAGCGACTTGGAAAAGTCCTGGGCTTCTTGCAGCCATTCTCCCAGTTGTACCATGCCCATACCCAGTTTTTGAAAGCCCTCCGGCAAGCTTTTGGGCTCAAGCCTGGCCTGAAGCGGAGAATACAGAATATCCTTTATGTATTCAAATAGAAGCTGTGCAGTTACATCCATAACTCTTCCCTTTATTTTACCTTACAGTTGAATCGGCAAACTCTATCACCGGCTGCCCAACAGTCCACTTCTTTTACGGAATAAGGCTTATCGGTACAGGTTTCCAGAATTCCCGCAAGAAAGCCTTCATCGTAGTTGCATACAATTTCATTGGTAGCCGGCAGACCACTGCAATCCAGATCCTGAGCTACAGTCAGCACGATATGATCGCTTTCTTCCTCCATGCTTTCCACCCGGAGGATACCAATCTTGAGTTCCTTTAATACCTGCTGAAGCTGGGCAAAAATTCCGTTCAAATCCTGAGAAAGGTCAAGCATATTATGGGCCAACTCACTGCCCGCCAGGTAACCGGCTCTGCGAAACAGCTCATCGGCTCTGTCTACCCCATATTCTTCTGCCAATATATGGTTTAAGCTATATTCCAGAAGACGATACACGATAACAGGAACTTCCTCACCTAAGTCTCCTCTCCCCTCTTTAATGTTTCCAAGCTTATCCCAGGAAAATGTATGGTGAGCTTCATCTTCCATAAATATGTTTGCCATTATCTTCCTCCTTCTCTTTTGTTGTCACGAAATAATATTTTTCATTATAGCATAATTTGCCACCTTCCACAATTTCTTTTACCGTTAAATTTATCCTAAAAATTTATCCTAGAATATCTAACTGTAAATTACCATCTCAATCCCTTGGGATAATGATTTTTCATTATTCCTCCTGCCAGTTTGCCCCAGCCCAGGCTATATCCATCTACGGTAATCAGATACCATCCTTTTTCTCCCTCTGCCGAGAAGGTCTGTCCCGCCAGATATTCCCTTACCTCCCTACTGTCTGAGGACAGATTCCGGCAAAGATGAATCTCAGAAGGCTTCAGTGCCAGAGCCAGAGCATGGGAGGGTTCAAAACGATTCTTCTTCAGCGTTCCCAGATGAAGTCCTGCCCGAAGTACCTTTAGCCCTTTTAAGGAGGGTGTATCCTTGGGTAAATGGTACAACTGCTCACCAAACCGAAAAAAATTCCAATCCAGCTTCGTCTGAAGAAGCTGCTGCAAAAATGCTTCGGCCTCCTTCTCCTCCTTTAAGGCTATCGGTTTGGCCAGTCCGTTAGCCGGTAAGAGACTATACTCCTTTTGTAAAGTCCCCTGTTTTTGCAAGACTGCGATATAATGTCCCTCTCCTTCAATTTTATGGGGCCAAAGTCTTCTGTCCTCCATTAGGGTAAACTCGGGATGGATGGCCAAAAATCGGGCAATGCTGCCTTCATTTTCCTCCTCGGAAAAGGTACAGGTGGAATACACCAGCCGTCCTCCCGGCCTTAGCATTTTTCCTGCCTCCATTAGGATTTCGTCCTGTCTTTTGGCACATAGCTGTACGTTCTCAAGGCTCCATTCCTTCCTGGCCTCCTGATTTTTACGAAACATTCCTTCTCCTGAGCAGGGGGCATCCACCAGAATTTTATCGAAATACCCGGGAAACAGTTTTGCCAGTTTCCCAGGCAGCTCATTGGTCACCATAGCATTAGTTATGCCCATCCGTTCAATGTTTTCCGAAAGGATTCTTGCTCTCCCAGGATGAGGCTCATTGCAAATCAACAGTCCCTCACCCTGCAGACAGCCACCAATCTGGGTACTCTTTCCTCCTGGAGCTGCACATAAATCCAGAACCCTTTCTCCAGGCTTTACCTGCAGATATTCTGCTGCCGCCATAGCACTGGGCTCCTGAATATAGTAAAGTCCCGCCTGATGATAGGGGTGCTGTCCCGGATGCTCTGTGGGAGGATAGTAATAGCCTGTAGGAGACCAGGGAACCGGTCTTAATAAAAAGGGCATTCCGGCTTCAAACTCCACCTTCTTAACCTTCAATGGATTTCTTCTTAAGCCCTTATATTCCGGCTTCTCATAGCTACTCAAAAAGAAGGGATATTCCGCTCCCAGTCTGTCCTTCATTCTGGTTAAAAACTCCTGTGGAAGCAGTTGCTCCCCCTGTATCTGGCTAAGCATCCTTTCCATTCAGCTCCTTTCCCCAAGTGGATAAATACTCTCCCAGGGTATGCTTACCCATCTGTTTTTCCATATGGGCTTCCTTAAACAATGCCTTGGTATAAGCAATTTCCTCTGCCAGTTCTCTTGCCGACAGCAGATTACAGCCCTCGCCTCGAATAATGATCTGTTCCAACCCATCGGAGGTGGCCACTGTTATCTGATAATCTCTGCTGTGCTGATGGGCAAATTTCTCAATATACTGATCTGCCGTTTGTGCTTCCTTCGTATAAACCACATGAATATTATGATAATCAAGAATTTCCACCGGATGTCCCTGAAGTCGATAGGCATCAAAAACCAGAATCAATCGGCAGCCCTTCATCGCCTGATAATCGCAAAGAATATCCATCAGCTTTCCTCTGGCTCCATCCAAACTGACCTGAGCCAGCTCCTTTAAATCTGTCCAGGCGAAAATGATGTTGTAGCCATCCACCAATAAACAGGCCTCCTTTTTAGGCTTAGGGTTGTCCCTCCCGCCCCCTATTGGGGTCCTTTTTTCGGCCGTTTTCCTTCTCCAGCCTTGCTTTTTGTCGTTTCCCTCTCCCTTTTTATTGGCATAGAAGGTACGGTTCAAAATAGCGGTTATTTCTTCTGTATCAATTGTGTCCGAGCTGCTGTTTTCTGCCTGCCTTTTTTCCGGCTGTTTTTTCTCTTTCCCTTCTTCCAAAGGCCGGTACACCGCCTCCAGGTGCATATGCTCCTCTACCTTGTCCCATTCCACATAAACTCCCGCTCCATGGGTGCAAAAAATACTACCGCAGGGATTCTCCAGATCCGCTTCCGGCAGATAGCCCGATGCTTCTGCTGCTTCTTCCTGATTGTGGCAAGGCTCATATCCCTTCAGCAGACAATTCAGCCGGCCCTTTCCCTGGGTATAGGACAGAACCTCCCGATGATAATCCCCCATAGTTACTACCGGACAGCTTCCCGTCAATATACTCATTCCCTCCTGGGAAGGAATAGCTTCAGAAAGGGCTGCACTGCCCTGCATCCTCTGAATATCTGCCATAGCCCTTCCCACCTGGGTTTGCGGGACCTCCAGGGTAAAGGCATATACCGGCTCCAACAGGATAGCTTCTGCTTTTCTTAACCCCTGACGGATAGCCCGATAGGTGGCCTGACGGAAATCTCCTCCTTCTGTATGTTTAGGGTGGGCCTTCCCGGAAAGAAGGGTAATCCGCATATCGGTAACAGGAGAACCGGTAAGTACTCCCAAATGCTGCTTTTCCTGTAAATGGGTAAGAATCAGCTTCTGCCAGTTTTTTTCCAGCATATCCTCGCTGCAGTCTGTGGCAAATTCCAATCCACTGCCTGCAGGCAGCGGCTCCAGCAAAAGGTGTACCTCCGCATAATGGCGCAGGGGTTCAAAATGCCCAACACCTTCCACCGTATTTTTTATGGTTTCCTTGTAGAGAATACGACCGGCTCCAAATTCTGTCTGAAAGCCAAAACGCTCTGCAATCAGGCTTTTCAACACCTCCAGTTGGATTTCTCCCATTACCTTCACCTGGATTTCCTGAAGTTCCTCCTTCCATACCATTTGCAGTCCGGGATCCTCCTGACAGAGAATTTCCAGCTTTTCATAAGCCTGAAACACATTTATCCCTTCCTGGAGTTTAAGACTGTAGGTTAATACCGGCTCCAGCAGGGGAAGGGGGGCTTCCTCCTCCCGTCCCAGGCCTTCTCCTGCCCGGGTTTTGCCAAGGCCTGTCAATGCGCAGACGGCTCCCGCACCAACCTCACCTACAAGTGTATAACTATCTCCTGAGTAAAGGCGTATCTGGTCTACCTTTTCCTGCCAGGGTCTCCCCTCCTTTTTCTCTTTTCCTTCCAGAAGCTGTTTCACCTTAAGACTTCCCCCGGTGATTTTTACATAGGTAAGCCGATTGTTCTGACTGTCTGTCCCTATCTTGAATACCCTGGCACCAAAGACGGGGGAATATTCCTTTGGCCGTACATAGCAATTGATTCCCTCTAAAAGCTCTTTCACTCCATTGTCTTTTAGCGCAGAGCCAAAATAGACTAAAAACACCTGCCGTTCTGCCACCAGCTCTGCAATTTGCTCCTGTTTGGGCAGTACTCCTTCCAGATAGCCGTTCAACAGCTTTTCTTCCTTTAAGGCAAGCTCCTCATAAAATCCATCCGCATCCTTTTCCTTCAGCCCAAAATCCAGACAATCCGGACTAAGCCTGCTTTTTAATTCCTTCAGCAGCCTACCGGCATCGTTTTCGGGCCTATCCATTTTATTGACAAAAATAAACACAGGAATTTCATAGCGTTCCAGTAATTTCCAGAGGGTAATCGTATGGCTTTGCACTCCATCGTTTCCATTGATGACCAGAATGGCATAGTCCAATACCTGCAGGGTTCTTTCCATTTCTGTACCGAAGTCTACATGACCGGGAGTATCCAAAAGAGTGATTTCCCATTCTCCCAACGAAAAAAAAGCCTGTTTGGAGAAAATGGTAATCCCTCTTTCCCTCTCCAGGCTGTGGGTATCTAAAAAAGTATTTCCATGATCCACCCTTCCCTTACTTCGAATCGCCCCACAGGTATAGAGAATATTCTCCGACAGGGTGGTCTTTCCTGCATCCACATGGGCCAGAATGCCCAATACCAGCTTATTTGTTTTCATCTTTTCCCATTCTTTATCGGGTTACCTGAGCCTTTACCGACAGGCGAAAGAAGAGCAAACCAATTACAAAAAGAACAGCAATTGCTCCCACTCCTTTATTCATACTCCCGGTAACCTGCGTTACTGCACTAACGATACCTGTCCCCATAAATGCTGCACCTTTTCCGCAAATATCCAGAAGTCCAAAATATTCTCCTGCCTGAGCAGCCGGTATGATTTTGGTAAAATAGGAACGGGACAGAGCCTGAATTCCTCCCTGGAACATTCCCACCAATACCGCCAGCGTAAAAAACTGTATCTGATTCACCAGAAAGTAAGCAAATACAGCAATCCCAAAATAGGCCCCGATACAGATGGTAATTAAAATATCCGCTGAGTATTTTTTCGCCAGCCGTCCAAATAAAATAGCGAAGGGAAAGGCCACAATCTGGGTCACTAAAAGCGCCAGAAGCAACCCTGTAGTGTCCAGTCCCAATGCAGAACCATAGGCAGTAGCCATATCAATAATCGTATAAACTCCGTCAATATAGAAGAAAAATGCCAGTAAAAAAAGAAAAATCTTCTTTTCCTTTTTTACATTTCTAAAAGTCCTTCCCAGACGTCTAAAGCTTTCCCGCACCACCTGAGGCTTTTTCTCCACATAGTATTTCTGCTTGTATACCTTCATTAAGG
>JBJELR010000310.1:0-7909 GCA_051879255.1 Lachnospiraceae bacterium
TATGGGATTTTGTGGGCCATATGGCTAAGAGTATGGAAAAAGACTACATATGGCGGTTGAAAACCTTCGGCAAGCTGTTTCATGTACATTCCCGATACACAGAGCTGGAAAAGAAGGACTTTGAGGAGGAGCTTCCCTTCATGAGAGGATACAGGGGAAGCTTCGATATTGTGGCCAGCGAGAAAACGGCATTAGTGGAACCGAATCAGACTTTGCCCTTGAATGGAGAATGTGAAGAATTCCTAAATAAGATTATTGATTTAACCAGAGAAACAGAAACCCGGCTGGTACTGATGGCAGCTCCTTTTGCAATGTCACAGGAGCAGCAAATGCGGCTTAACAGGGTGGAGCAGATTGCCAACGAGCAGAATATCCCGTTCATGAATTACAATCGATTAGCGAATGAGATTCAGTTAGATTTTTCTACTGATATGAGAGATCAGGAGCATTTAAATAACACCGGGGCATACAAAGTGACCAGACATTTAGCCCAATATTTACTTGGAGAATTTGAACTGCCGGATAGAAGGGGGCAGGCCGACTATGGGCTCTGGGAGCAAAACTCTAAATATTTAGAGGGAAAAAGACTAGCTTTTTCCCTACAGACGAGTCAGGATATTCACGAATATTTACAGAATTTATTGAAGCTGAAAGGATATACAGTGGTGCTTACCCTGAATGGAAATCATACCGCCTTAGGCGATGTATATGCAGAGGATTTGGCGGCTTTTGGGATCACCAACCAGGAGTACCTGCAAAAGGGGGCATGGGTAATCAAAGATGGTGTGATTGAAGTGGCCATTCCCGGTGCAGAGTATAATTATTGCTATAAGCTTAGCCAGGGAGAAATACATCTGGAGTCGGTACAGAGTGAAGACAGGGAAGGCAGCCTGATGGAAGAAGCACATATTTTTCTGGATCAAAAGGAGTATGCAGCAGTATCTAATGGAGTAAATATTGTGGTCTATGACCATGAAATTAATCAGCTTATCGATGCTGCCGGAGTGGATGTTTATCTGGGGCTTGGTATGGTTCGATAAAAATTCTTTTGAAGAAACAGAGCAAACCTGTTTTCTTTCGAGAGTATCGAGGGGATAAGTATGGGGGATATCAGAATGCTTTGTGTGGAATAAAGAAGATGAAGCTAAATCTGGTATGCAAAGGGAGAATATGTTATAATTCTCATTATGCTAGATGATACAGAAATCATTTTTCATGAATGATTTTATAAGTTAACCCATCAACGGAGCATAAGAGATGACAAAGATGAAGGTATTGATGATTGGACCGGCCAGAAGTGTGAATGGAGGGATTTCCGCCGTAGTAAATAACTACTATCGGGCAGGATTAAACTCTCGGGTGGAGCTGACTTATCTTGCCACGATGGAGGAAGGAAGTAAATGGTATAAGCTGTGGGTAGCCATTAAGGCATTGCTTGGCTTTACTCTTTCAGTAGGAAAATATGACCTTGTGCATATTCATGTGGCCTCGGATATCAGCCTTTATCGAAAACTTCCTTTTATTCGGATAGCTGCCCGGAAAAAGAAAAAAATCATTATCCACCAGCATGGTGGGGATATTGAAAGATTTTATGTAAAGCAATGTGGAAAAAGAAAGCAGAGGCTGATCAAGGACACTCTGGAAAAGGCAGAAAAATTGTTGGTCATTACCCCTTCCTTACAGAATTTTTTTTCCGGCTTGATTAAGGCAGATAAAATTCTTCTTTTTCCCAATGCTGTATTCGTTCCTGAAAAAGTAAAGAAGGACTATGACCAGAGCAAGGTCTTGTTTTTAGGAAGACTGTGTCGGGAAAAGGGGATACAGGAGCTGCTCCTGGCCTGTGAAAATCTGCATAGAGAATTTCCCCGGCTACAACTGTTTTTAGGCGGGGTATGGGAAGAACAGAAGTTAAAAAAGATGGCTGACAATCTGGGAGAGTGGGTGCATCAGCTAGGCTGGATTGGTGGAGAAGAAAAAGAAAAATACCTGGAGGAATGCAATCTGTTCGTTCTTCCTTCTTACTTCGAAGGACATCCGGTAGCCCTGCTGGAGGGAATGGCATACCAGTGCGCTTGTATTGGCTCCGACATAGAAGCTATTTCCCATATGCTGATTCATGAAAAAAATGGGCTGCTGACCAAGGTGAAGGACAGCCATGCTCTTGAGAAGGAACTAAGAAAATGTCTGTTGGACAGCCGGCTGCAAAGCAGGCTGGGAGAAGCAGCCGGTCAAACCATCAGAGAAGACTATGATATGGAGAAAAATCTACGGCAACTGATCAAGCTTTATGATGATTTGCTAAAGTGAGAGAATTTTAACAAAGAAAATCCTTATTCATGATAAATGAAATAAAGGCAGACAGCATAAAAAGTAGGGAGAGCGATGTTATTTAATTCATATATCTTTATCTTGTTTTTTTTACCCCTGTCCATAATCATTTACTTTCTGTTGAATAAATACGCTTATGGAAAAAGCGGACAGGCCGGACTGGTATGGCTGTTTGGAATGTCCCTCTGGTTTTATGGCTACGAAAAGCCTGTTTATCTGCTCTTGATTTTGACCAGTATAGGCTTTAATTTCCTGCTTACCCGAAGGATGGGACAAAAAAAGGGAGGAAAAAGAAGAAAGCAGCTTTTGCTGGCAGCAGGACTGCTCTTCAATTTGGGACTTCTGTTTTACTTTAAATACTATAATTTCTTTTTGGACAATGCTTACCGGCTGATGGCAAGAGACTGGGAATGGAAGAATATTTTTCTTCCACTGGGAATCAGCTTCTTTACCTTTCAGCAGATTTCCTTTGTGATTGACTGCTATAAGGCAGATGGAGGGATTTCCTATAGCTTCGTGGAATATGCTGCCTTCGTCAGCTTTTTTCCCCAACTGGTGGCGGGCCCCATCGTGATGCACTCTGAGCTGGTGCCGCAATTTCGAGATAAAGCAAAAAAGAGAATAGACTATGATAATCTGGCTAAGGGTCTGTATGGCTTTACACTGGGTCTGGGGAAGAAGGTACTCATTGCAGATACGCTTTCTAAGCTGGTAACAGCAGGATTTCAGGACGTTAATGCCTTAAACAGTGGTTCAGCCCTGCTGGTCATGCTGGCCTATACCCTACAGATTTATTTTGATTTCAGCGGATACAGCGATATGGCTTTGGGAATGGCCGCCATGTTTAATATTGAGCTGCCCGTTAATTTTCATTCTCCCTATAAGGCAAAAACCATTGGAGAGTTCTGGGAGCGTTGGCACATGACCCTGACCCGCTTTTTTACTCAGTATGTGTATATTCCTCTGGGAGGAAGCAGGAAGGGAAAAATCCGTACTTATTTCAATACCCTGGTGGTGTTCCTGCTTAGTGGATTGTGGCATGGTGCTAACTGGACCTTCGTTATCTGGGGAGGTCTTCATGGTTTACTGCTGACCTTAGAGAAAATAATAAGAGATATTGGGGGAAACAAAGAACAAAAAAGCAAAAAGTCTACAGGAACTATGGCACAGATTGGAAAAAGGCTGTGGGGAGTGTGCATCGGAGGATTGACCTTCCTCTTTGTGAATGTGGCCTGGGTATTGTTCCGAGCAGCTTCCATGGAAGAAGCCAAGCTGTTTTTACAAAAGCTTTTGTCAGGAGGCTTTACGATATCAGAAAAGCTCTTAGCACCGGTGGAGAAGCTGATCGAGGTGCGTTTGGTGGCCAGACTGGGATTTGGCGGTTTCTTTGAACAGTATCCGGTTATCCCACTGGCAGTCATCCTGTTGCTCCTGCTTCTGGGGGTATTCTTCATGAAAAATACGCAGGAGAAAATGGGAGAGGATAAGTACCGGCCTCGCCGAAGTCTGGTGACCATAATTCTTCTGGTATGGTGTGTAATTTCCCTAAGTGATGTAAGTGAATTCTTGTATTTTAACTTTTAATGGTCTTTGAGACAAAGAATAGGCAAATGGTCATAAGGTCTTAAAGAAAAACGAGGAGTATGGAGAAATGGAAACGGTAAATAAGCAAAAGAAGTGGTTTCTGGGCACTTTGGGGGGAACAATAGCGGCACTGATACTGATTCTGCTGGCCATGGTCATTGTGGATCCTTATTTTCACTATCATGACCGAATCCCCGGGATTTCCTACAGACTTTATTCGGAACGGTACATGAACAGGGGAATTGCCAAAAATTTTACCTATGATGCGATCATTACCGGAAGCAGCATGAACCAGAACTTTCAGACCACTTTAATGGATAAATTATTTGGAACGAATGCCATTAAAATCCCTTTTTCGGGAGCCGGCTTTCAGGAGGTTTCGGATACCCTGGAGGTGGCACTTAACAGTGGCAACCGGGTAAAATATGTCTTGTGGGGACTGGATTATAATGGACTGAACAGAGATTACGATTGGCAGGGCTATAAGGATTACCCGGAATTTCTTTATGACGATAAGCTTTTGAATGATGTATCCTACGTGTGGAATAAATCGCTGATTTTTGAAGGGCTGATTATTGATTTACTGCAGACCCTTCAGGGGGTGGAGAGCACTACCTTTGATGAGTATTCGGCCTGGGCCGGGGGAAGGGGCTGGGAAAGCATCTCCAAAACCTATCAGAGAAGTGAAGTAATCCTTCCTATGGAAGAAATTACGCAGGAGGAGATTGACCGGGTAACGAAAAATATTACCGAGAACATTGTGAAGCTGGCCAATCGGTATCCGGATACACAGTTTCTGCTTTTTTATACGCCATACAGTGCCCTGTACTGGGAGTCCCTGTATCGGGACGGATGGCTGATGAAGCAATTAGAAATGGAGGCCATTGCCACCCGGCTGATGCTGGAGTGTGATAATATACAGCTCTATAGCTTTGCGAAAAAGACAGAGATTACCGATGACATCGAAATGTATCGGGATAAGGAGCATTATGTGCCCCAGGTTAATCCCATGATCATGGAATGGATTGCAGAGGGCTATGGGCGGATAACCAAAGAGAACTACCGGGAGCTGATCGACTGGGAGAAGGAGTATTATTTACATTTCGACTATGATCGCTTATATGAAACGTTTCCTGTTTTCCCATAGCAACAGTGCTCCTGCCATATAAAAAAGAGGCATATTGTAGATGGTATACCTGGTCTGACAGAAAATAAGACAGGACACCACAGCCACATTGATGATGATACCTAAAGCCGTTATTACGCCGAAGATAAGAGCGTGATAATGGCTTTTGGATTTTTGGGGAGCCTTTCGGTATATCAGAGATAAACGCACCCACAAAAAGAGGTAGAGCAGGTAGGCCAGTATACTGTAAAGAAGAAAAATAGGCTTTACCTGGGCTATTGTAGAAACAAGTCCTGCCAAAAAGCTGTTTATCAGAGTCCTCAAAATTCGGAATAGTTGATGGGGGAGAAGGGCTCTGATGATCTCGCTGTTTATCCTGTCCGTTTCCAAATCCAAAAGAGCAGTGTCCTGAGTATCCATGGTGGTTCTGGCATGGTCTAAAATCATAGGCCACATGGTATCAATCTGAATATGGTCATAGTGATCCCCAAAATGGTTCACCTCTGCCAGCCAGCCCCTATCTGCGTGGGAGCCAAGATATCCGTTCATATCGCAGATATGGTAGATGGACAGAAACAATTCGCGGATGTCCCTATCCCGGATATATTCTGCATCAGTTTCTTGTGCATTGTAGAAAAGCATGGTGGTAAGAAAGCGATTGCTGCTACTGTGTCCGGTAAACTGTCCTCGAAGCACATAATTATAGCTACTGTCTAAGAGCCTATTGGAAAACAGGAGGGCTAAACTGATGAAAAGGGCATAAAGAAAGCTCTTGACAAAGATATTTAGAACGGGGGTCTTCCCATGAGCTTCCCTGGTTTCTGCCTGGCCGGAAAAATAAGTGCTAATGGGGGAAAACAAAAGGCCTAAAAACAGTAAAGGAATAACGAACATCATCTGCTTTCGGGTGGAAATGAGCAGAAAACAGGTGAGGCAGGTAAACAGGAGAGAACGTCCATGCCGATTTTCTTCAGTCAGATAGCGATAAAGAAAAAGAATGAACAGCAGATATAAGGGAATGGCTATTCCTTCCGTCAAAATACTGTTGGTATACATTGCTCTCCGGCCGGCGGCAAAACGACAAAGCAGAGAGACCCCGGGCGGCAGCAGATAAAGGAAAGCAGAAAACAATAAATTAAGTTTAAATTTCCGGGATAGATATTCGGCCAGTGCCCAACCGGAAAAAGCCATAAGCAGACTTTGGAAAATAACCGTTAAATGAAGATAGAAGGCAGGGGATAAAAAACGAAAAAAAGCCAGCAGCAAAGGATAAATCGGCTCTCTGGAGAAGCTCATCTGCAGATAACCGTCTGAGTCAGGGTAGAGGATGGGCCCGTCATAGAAAGCAAAAAACAGATAAAAGAGAAGAGAAAGAGCCAGACTGCTCAGGCTGATCAAAGACAAAGCTTCTTTCTTCTGATTATGGTTACGGGCAGTAAAAATGTGCATGACGTTCCTCCGATTTCCTTCCGGCTTTGTGGAAATATTTTGGAGATTATATCATATTTTCTTTTTTTCGTATAGCTGAAGAAATTAAGAAAAAGTTAAAGTTTTCTCACTGAAAAAATACAATCTTTTTTGTTTATACTAAGGACAGAAATATAAGGACAAAGAAAAACCCTTAAAGGGAAAGCATAAATGAAGGAGTGGGAAAATGAAAAAAATCAACATCGTATTTCTGGGCGAATGTATCATTATTGCTGCATTGCTGCTTCTGATTGGCAGCCTGCTGAGAGAAAGTCCTGTCACAGCCCTGGGAAAAGAAAAGGAAGACTGTAGCATAGCGGAGGCCACAGAGGCGAAGGAGGAAAATCAATCTGTGGAAAATATTCAGTATGCAAAAGACCTTCTGGCCCAAAAGCAGGAACAGGAGGTATCCGGTAACGAAGGGGCAGTATCCCAAAACAGTGTGTCTGAAAATCAAACGATGCAGGCTGATGAAGAAAGCATTGTTGTTTTTGCGGATAGTATATGGGATGGAGAAAGAGGTGCGGATGGAATTTCTGAGCGATTGGAAGAAAGCTTGGGAGTTGAAGTATATAATTGCTCCATTGGAGGAACTACGGCAGCAGTAGTTTCTGAACCTACAGACTTACGGGAGGGCTGGAAAAGCTATTCGCTGAATGGATTGATGTACATTGCCAGAAAAGAGGTATCGGCAGACAGTCTTCTTACCGATTTGCCCGCCCTGGAGGAAATCAAGAGTATTGATTTTAACGAAGCAGATTATCTGATTATTGCCTATGGGTTGAACGATTTTTTTTCCCGAGTAGATATCTATCCAAATGATATGTTTGATATGAGTACCTATGTGGGGGCATTGCGTCATGCAGTAGCTAAGATGAAAGAAACCTTTCCCGATTTGAAAATTATTCTGGTGGCTCCTACCTACTGTGAGCTGTATGATGATCCCAATGAGGAGAGTCTGGAAGCGTATGCAGAAGCAGTAAGAATGGTGGCCCAGGAATATGGCACGTATTTCTGGGATATGTATCATGAACTGGGAATTAATGCACAAAACAAAGATCAGTATCTGGAGGATGGAGTACACCTTAGCGCAGAGGGAAGAAAATTATATGCCGATTATGCCGCAGGCAGGCTTGTGGAAATCAGGAGTGATAAGATGGAGTAGAGGAAAAATGCTTTTCCCGGTTGATTACAGGGAAAAGCATTTTTACGTTGTGGAAATCTTGATTTTATACTATAATTGTTAGAAAGTGTGCAGAATGAAAAAAGAACGGTCAGGCTGTTCGGAAGCGTGAGGGTATATGGACAAGATAGCAGTATTGATTCCCTGTTATAACGAAGAAAAAACGATTGCCAGAGTAGTAAGAGATGCCAGGGCAGCTTTGCCGGAGGCGGTTATTTATG
>JBJELR010000311.1:0-7860 GCA_051879255.1 Lachnospiraceae bacterium
GTAACGTCTTCCACCGCTTCACTTTCCCTGGTGACATTGGCCGCTTCCTTCACCTTATCCGTCAGCTCATTCATTCTGTTTGCCGGAATCCTTACCTGAAGACTTGCACTTCTGGTACTATTCCCATATGGGCTGCTATGATAAGCCTCCTTAAACTCAATATAGCCGCCAAGCTGTGCAATTCTTGTTTCCAGCTCCTCCATCAACTGATCGTAGTGTTCTGTTTCCACACTCAGATCTACCGTACGAATCAATTTTCTGGCAGTGTCGGACACTTCCGGTAAGACAGTGCCTTCTGCCCCATTTCCTGTGTAACTGTTGATTGCTGCACCCGCTGCCTGTTCTTCATACGCCACCTGAGGCATTGCCATCTCAGTGATGGCAGAGGTATTTGATGCTCCACCACCACAGGCACCAAGCAAAACCGCCGTCAGGCACAGTAATCCTATACTAATTAGTTTTTTCATTTCTCGTTCCTTCTATTCCTTATCTCTAGCATAAGTAAGCTTACGTCACTGTCTGATAAACAAATTTACAGCAGATTTTCCACATGCTTAAACAGCTTTTCGTTTTCTTTGATTTTATTTCCGGTTCCTACCACACATAGGCAGTCATCTTCCAATATAGCCTCCACATAAGCAGAAAGTCCGCGAATCTCTTCAGCGGTTACCTGAAGAAGCTGATCTCTCTCCTTCTGAAAATCCTGCTCATTTTGGTTAGTCAAAAAGGCACTTAAGGAACGAAGTCCCTTTGCCTGAGGAGTAAGGGGAACATCCATCTCACTGACTGCTCCGATGATGTATTGTGTCATAGTTCTTTCTTCTCCTGAAAATCCCCTCAGATAGTCTGCTGCATTCCGGTATACCTGCAGCGTTTTCTCCAGGTTAGGATCCCGATAAGAGACAAAATAGCTGTCTCCATTTTTGGAAAAGCCGGACATACAGCCGTAGGCTCCCCCCTTCACTCTCACCTGGTTCCACAAATAATCGTACCCCATAATCACCTTCAGAACCCGCAATGCTCCTGTATAGGGAAGACCCTTGGAGAGAAAGTTACCTGCCTTTGCCACATACTGTACCTGACCCGCAGTGATAAAGCCTTCCTGCTTTTTTTCTCTTTCCAGACAGAAGTCCTCCTGCTTCTTCTCCCCCTTTGGCAGCTGCTGTACAAAATCCTCCACTACCCGACTAAATTGTTGATAGCCTGTTTCACTTCCGGTATAATCATACATCAGGTTCTTTCCCGTAAATAAGCTGCTGCAGACTTCTCTTAGATTCTTTTGCAGCTCTTCCTTTCTCTGGGCAAAGTTTTTCTCCAACTCACTAACCAGACGATAAAGAGGGAGTCCGTTAATCTGTTCTGTTATGGCTCCGGAAAGGCTAAAATAGGAGGTGGCTCTGGCTACCGCAACCCGATGTCCGGCCTGAACCATATCTGCCTGCATTCTGGATTTCAGTTCTGCCAGAATCTCATACAAACGCTTCTCATCCGTAAAGACGGATTCAAGAATAATCTCCTTTAGTAAGGAGAATGCCTTGGAAAGATTGGTTTCAAAGGCCTTCACCTTCCATTCAAAGGTGAGCCGATAGTCCTCTAAATTTTGGGAATTCAAATAAACATTAATTACCGGAGTAATTCCGCCGGTTTCCATATAAATCTGATGGTAAAGCTGCCCGTAGTTATGGGAATGGGTATCCACATAGCCCAGTACATATTTTAAAATTCCCAGATAGGTCAGCTTATCTGCAGGTATACCTTTGGCATCAAAAAGAAGTCTGAAGTAGCCGATTCCATTAGTATAAACATTATGGTAAAGGCTTGGGCGATCTCCAATGATGTGTAACTGATTATGGAGAGGCTCTGCCTCTTTTTTAATATCCTCCCGTTTTAAGAGTGGAATACAGGCCAGCTCCTCAGGGGTATTCTCCTGCTCCTGATATTCACGCAGCTCCTTTGTTTTCTTTACAATTTCTTGAATCTCCTCTTTACCAAGTGAAGCCTTATGCACCTGAAGCTGTTTTTGTAATGCTTCTTCCTTTCTGGCAGCAAGGTTGATTACCGGTTCTACCACAAGAATGGTTTTGTGGGGATTATCCAAGAGGTACTGCTGTACCAGTTCTTCAAAGTAAGATGTATCCAGTTTATCCCTCAGTGCCTTAAAGGTTTCTCCTGCCACAACATGAATAAAGGGCTTAGTATCATCATAAAGCCAGCTATCCAGAATCTGGAGGCCGTACATCAGGCCCGGTGGATAGGAGCCGAAGTCTCCCTCCCGGTATTTGAACTCATAGTAATTTAAAGCTGCCTTCAGTGAGTCCTTGTGAATCCCCTCAGCACAAAGCTTTTTCAAGGTGGCTTCGATCAGGGTAACGAATTCTTCCTTTTGCTCTTTATTGGCCTTCTTGGCAATTACACTGAAATAGGGCTGTTTTACCCCACTATCATAAAAGCCGTACACATCTTTTCCTATACCTGCATCCAGCAGGGCCTTTTTCAGGGGTGCCGCCGGTGAGGAGCAGAGAGCATAGTCCAGAATCTTAAAAGCCAGATAGTGCATAGGATTGAGATTCGTTACAAAAGCCGTATTGTAGCTTAAGTAGGTACTGTCTGCAAGTTCTTCTCCTTCTGCCAGAGAATACTGCTTCGTCACCTCCACAGGCTTAGCAAAGGGAGCCTGTTCGGCAATTTCAGACTCTACCTCCAGAAGCTCAAAACGGGATAAATATTCTCTGTCCAAAAATTCCAGCTTTTGATCCATATCCATATTTCCATACAGGTAAATATAGCTGTTGGATGGATGATAATAGGTCCGGTGAATTTGAATAAAGTGCTCATAGGTCAACTCCGGAATGTGATCCGGGTCTCCGCCGGATTCCTCCCGGTAAGCATTGTCCGGAAAAAGGGAATTTAGGATTTCTCTTTCCAGAACGTCATCGGGGGAAGAAAAAGCTCCCTTCATCTCATTGTACACTACCCCATTTATGGTAAGAGGGCTATTTTCATCCTCCATTTCGTAATGCCAGCCCTCCTGCTTAAAGGTCAGATCATGGGCATAAATATTAGGATAAAAAACCGCATCCAGATAAACGTGCATCAGATTCTGAAAGTCCTTATCATTACAGCTTGCCACCGGATATACCGTTTTATCCGGATAAGTCATGGCATTTAAAAAGGTATTCAAAGACCCCTTGGCCAGTTCAATAAAAGGATCTTTTACCGGAAAATTTCTGGAACCGCAAAGAACGGAATGCTCCAGAATATGGGAAACTCCCGTACTCTCCTTTGGCGTGGTTCGAAAGCCAATGTAAAACACCTTATTTTCATCATCATTTTCCATCAAAATCACTCTGGCATTGGTTTTTTTATGCCTTAGCAGGTAAGCTGTACTGCGTAACTCCTCTATCTCTCTTTTTTCCACTATCTCATAAGCATCTGCTTTTTTCATTTACTTCTCCCTTCTCAACGACTTTCTACAACATCCTTCTCTCTATATGCTAACGCCCAAAAGTCCCAGCTTTGTGATATGTAATTCCTCCACAATAATCTGGTCCTTTTTTGCCATCAGTTCTCTGTTCCCCACGATTTCCCCAATGCGGCATACCTGCCGCCGGTACCCGGCAGTCTTTCTTCCGACTTTTTCCTGCCAGACGGACAAAACGAAGCTGGCTTTCATCTGTCTATAGGCCAGATAGGAAAGGCCGGTTTCCTCCAGATAAAAGATGTGATCTTCAATTCTGGTTTCTGCTGCCACCTCTTTCAGCATATAATGGGAAAAAATCATTTTCAGCTTAAACGGCACTTCATCAAGCTCCAGCAATTCCTGATAGCTGAATCTGGCTCCGATATACAGATTGGTAATGTCCTGACAAACGTATTTAAAATCCTGATTTTCCACCTTCGCCTATTCCTCATCCTGTGCAATATGCTCAAGTTTATTCCCACTTAATCGAAGAGCCTCCCGGATAGTTTCCTGGGACATTCCTGTTTCCTCTGCCAGTTCCAAAACCGTAACCTTTCGCTGAAGACTCTCGGCCAGTTCCTTTGCCTGTTCCCAAACATGATTCACCTTCCCTGCAAGTTCTCTGTCTGCCTGCCTTGCCTGAAGATCATTTCCGATAGCTTCTTCCATGGCATCCATGATCATTTTGGCCAGCATTCCTTCTGCTTCATCAGGCTCCTCCAGGCAGCCCAGCATTTCCACACCCATGGCAAGGGCCACATTTCCTTCTCCGATCAGGTCCTCCAAAAGCATTCCCTGACCGCTGTACAGCTTGGCAATATCCACCACCTGGGGCAAAAAGGATTGGAGAATTTTCTGCTTTCCTTCTTCCTCTCCTGCCATTGCCGCCATAAAAAAGGCTCGTTTCTCCCCCTTTGTTAAAGCGGGAATCCCGGCCAGTTCATCAATATATTGGCTTAAGTAGTCCCTGTCACGAGAGCTTAAAACCTGCTCCAAATCCACTGGCTCATCAATTCCAATATGCTTGCTGCGAAGATATTCATAAACCGGCTGAAGCTGTTCTCCCTCAATCCCGATTGCTCCAAAAGCCTCCTCCACCTGCTTACTGCCAACGGTATTTCCCTGTTCTCTGGCCAGGCTTAGAATCTCCTCCAGTGTTTTGGCAAATTGTATTTCCTGATTCATATTTTTTCCATTTCCTTCATTCTCATTCTTGATCAAAAGACTCCGGCCTCCCTCCGGGATTAACCCAAAGGCACACTTAATGAGTCTTTACATGCTCATGAGTAAACAGATGATCCTGACAATATTCGTAATTTCCGTCACATTTTGAGCAGAAACGAAACTCCAGTTCCGGGTTGGATTCATCCGTCCTTCCGCAAATAGCACATTTGTGTTTAGTAATGGGCTGCATCTTCTTCACCTGCTGCCGATAAACCTGCCTGCGGTGAATTTCCTTAGGAGAAGCATACATTCTGTTTCTGGAAGTAAGGAAAAACAGAATAAAGTTCAATAAGGATGCCAGGATCATAATTCGGCCTACCATATTGCCTCCAATGGCCTCCATTACCAGCATGGCACCATAAATAATTCCCAGCCACTTTACCCGGATAGGTACCGGAATAATCAGCAGAAAGATGATTACCTGCATCTGGGGAAAGGTAGCTGCATAAGCCAGAAAGATAGACATATTTACATAATAGGTGCTGACATAGGCACCTATCCCCAGAGGGGTAGTCCCATAGCCCAGAAAATAGATGGCATAGGTCAAAAAGGCTCCCAAAATGGTAAACAGCATACCCGAAAAAAGATAGACATTATAGCGATAGGCTCCCCATACCCTTTCCATATTATTTCCAATGGAATAATAAAAAAAGAGCATAATCAGAGTAAAAAAAATGTTACTGGTAGAGGGAGGAACCAAAATCCAGGTGACCAGTCTCCAAATCTGTCCCCTCATAATATAAAAGGGTTCCAGAGTCAGATAAGCAAAGAAATTAGCATTCACCATTTGAATAATATACCCAAAGGCATAGCAGATAATCAAGTACAGGGAAAGATTATGTATAGCATATTTTCCCAGTTTTCTCTCCATTCTATCCAAAAAACTCGGTTTCATGATCTCCTCCATTTCATCTCGTCTTTTCTTCCTTTTAATCATACGAGTGTTTCTATTCTATCAAAGGACGATATAAAAGTAAATGTTCCACTTTTTGAAAAGGCAAAATGTAATAAAATGTTTATAAATTTAAAATTTTTTCTTCAATTTTTGTCCTATTTTGCGTTGCCATTCTTGGATTGAAGTACTATAATAGTACGAGTTGATAATAGTTCGTATTACTACGTTGCATTGGCACTATTACTACTTCTATTATCCACAGGGGCTTCCCCATAAACTTACAAACGAATGAAAGGTAATTGTACATGATAAATAACCATTATACTTTAGGAATTGACATTGGCTCCACCACCGTAAAGGTGGCCCTTTTGGATGCCGGAAAAAAGCTTATTTTTGCCGATTATAAGCGGCATTTTGCAAACATTAAGGAAACCTTGGCGGATTTGGTCATCCAGGCCCATGAAAAGATGGGCTCTCTGACGGTGCATCCGGTGATTACCGGATCCGGCGGCCTGGCTCTGGCTAATCTTCTGGGTATTCCCTTTGAACAGGAGGTAATTGCCGTATCCACCGCTTTACAGGAATTAGCGCCAAAAACAGACGTGGCCATCGAGCTGGGCGGCGAGGATGCCAAAATCATCTACTTCGAAGGCGGAAATGTGGAACAGCGTATGAACGGCATCTGTGCCGGCGGTACCGGTTCCTTTATCGACCAGATGGCCTCTCTTTTGCAGACGGATGCTTCAGGCTTAAATGAATATGCCAAAAATTATCAGTCTCTCTATACCATTGCTGCCCGCTGTGGGGTTTTTGCCAAAACGGACATTCAGCCTTTAATCAATGACGGGGCCACCAAGGAGGATTTAGCTGCCTCTATTTTTCAGGCAGTGGTAAACCAGACCATCAGTGGTCTGGCCTGTGGAAAACCCATTAGGGGTCATGTGGCCTTTTTGGGGGGACCTCTCCACTTTTTGGATCAGCTTAAGGCTGCCTTTATCCGTACCCTGGAGCTGGACGATGAACATATTATTGATTTGGAAAACTCTCATCTTTTTGCAGCTATAGGCTCTGCCCTGAATGCTAAAGAGACTGCTTTTTCCTTAGAAGACCTTGTACATCTGCTGTCTCAGGATATTGAAATCCAGTTTGAGGTAAATCGTCTTGATCCTCTCTTTAAGGATGAGCAGGAGTACGATGCGTTTCGAAAGCGCCATGACAGCCACTGTGTGAAAACAGCATCCCTAAAGCAGTATTCAGGGAATTGCTATCTGGGTATTGATGCCGGCTCCACCACTACCAAAATTGCCCTGGTGGGTGAGGATGGCTCCCTGCTCTATTCCTTTTACAGTAATAACAATGGAAGTCCCCTGAAAACTGCCATTGAAGCCATTGAGGATATTTATCATAAGCTGCCGGAAAATGCACATATTGTACGTTCTTGTTCTACCGGCTATGGAGAAGCCCTGATGAAGGCTGCTTTTCTCTTGGATGACGGAGAGGTGGAAACGGTGGCTCATTACTATGCCGCTGCCTTTTTTGACCCTTCTGTGGACTGTATTCTGGATATTGGCGGCCAGGATATGAAATGCATTAAAATTAAGAAAAAGACGGTAGACAGTGTGCAGCTTAACGAGGCCTGCTCCTCCGGCTGCGGCTCCTTTATTGAAACCTTTGCCAAGTCCTTGAATTTAAGCATACAGGACTTTGCCACAGAGGCACTTTTTGCTGCTCATCCCATTGATTTAGGTACCCGCTGTACCGTATTCATGAATTCCAATGTAAAGCAAGCCCAAAAGGAGGGGGCCTCTGTGGCGGATATTTCCGCCGGACTGGCCTACTCTGTCATTAAAAATGCTCTGTTTAAGGTCATCAAGGTATCCGACGCCTCAGATTTGGGCCAGCATATCGTAGTTCAGGGAGGAACCTTCTATAACGATGCTGTTCTCAGAAGCTTTGAAAAAATTGCCGGCTGTGAAGCCATCCGCCCTGATATTGCCGGTATTATGGGAGCCTTTGGAGCTGCTCTCATTGCCCGGGAAAATTATACTGCAGGTTATCAGACTACCATGCTTTCCTTGCAGCAGATTCTGGATTTGGAATACGAAACCAACATGGCAAAGTGTAAAGGCTGTACCAATAACTGCCGCCTTACAGTTAACCGTTTTACCGGTGGTCGCCAATACATCTCCGGTAATCGATGCGAAAAGGGACTGGGAAAACAAAAAAGCAGTAATCATGTTCCCAATCTCTTTGAATATAAGCTGAAAAGGCTTTTTTCCTA
>JBJELR010000312.1:0-7850 GCA_051879255.1 Lachnospiraceae bacterium
AGCCAAAAGCATGACTACACTTGAATCATTATATATGCCATTAACTGCTTTGTCAACATATTTTTCCACTTTTTCTGCTTCCACCACAATATTTAGTAGTGTCTACTCTCCCTGCCGAAAAATATCCATAAGACCTGCAAAGCGTATATCCGGCACAAATTCATCGCAATCACAGCTTCCTTCGTTCAAATTCTGCCCACAAATCGAACAGATGCCTTTACACTCCTCACCACACAGCACCTTACTGGGCCAGGAAAGCTGTATTTCCTCTCTCAATAATTCCTCCAGCTTCAATTCATAACCATCCATAAATTGCTGTTCTTCCTTTTCTTCTTCAGAAACCTCCATTTCGGGAGCAAATACTTCCCGGCAAAAATCCAGCATCAGAGGTACTGCCACCGGTGTAAGGCAGCGGTCACAGGGAAGGTCAATGGTAAGGCTGCATCTGCCGCTTATCTTCGCCTTTCCCTTTCCTGTATTTTCCAATACCAAGTAAAAAGGTGAGGACGGTTTAAGTTCTTTCTCCCCAAAGCTTAGTATGGGAAATGCCAATTCCCGCTCCTCCCTTTTCTGCTCCTGGTTAAAAAAATCAGATAAATTCATGTCCTCACCTTTTATTTTTTATTCCTGTTCTGTCTTATTTCGTTAACGCATAGGTATCCCTTGCAATCATCAGTTCTTCGTTAGTGGGAATAACCATAACCTTTGGCCCTTGCTCATTGGCAGAAATAATAATATCTTCTCCACGCTTATTGTTGGCCTCAGCATCCAGTTTTATTCCCAGGAAAGGAAGATATTTTTCACAAATCAATGCGCGAACAAAGGAGCTGTTTTCGCCCACACCTGCGGTGAAACAAATACCATCCACACCATTCATGGCAACCATATATGCACCAATGTATTTTGCTACCCGGTAAGCGAAAGCCTCCAAAGCTCTTGTTCCGGCTTCATCTCCTTTGCTGTGGGCTCCCTCCAAATCTCTGAAGTCAGAAGAAAAACCTCCGGAAACACCCAAAACACCTGATTCCTTATTTAATATGGTCATAATCTCATCAATGGATTTATTTTCTTTTTTAGCAATAAATTCAATAATCGCAGGATCCAAATCACCACTTCTGGTTCCCATGATTAGACCTTCCAAGGGAGTAAGACCCATAGAGGTGTCTACACATTTACCATTTTTCACTGCGGAAACAGAAGCACCATTTCCTAAGTGGCATACGATAATCTTGCAGTCCTCATAATTTTTTCCCAACAGCTCTGCTACTCTCTTGGAAACATAAGCATGGCTGGTGCCATGAAAACCGTAACGACGGATTTTGTATTTGGTATAGTATTCATAAGGAATACCGTAAATATATGCTTCCTGAGGCATGGTCTGATGAAAAGCGGTATCAAATACACCTACCATAGGCACACCGGGCATCAGTTCCTTGCAGGCATTAATACCGATCAGGTTGGCCGGATTATGAAGGGGTGCCAAATCATTACATTCTTCGATTCCCTTGATTACCTCCTCGGTAAGAAGGGTGGAGGCTGCAAACTTCTCTCCTCCATGAACGATACGATGTCCTACTGCATTAATTTCCTCCAGACTCTTCACTACCCCGATTTCTTTATCACAAAGGGCATCCAAAACCAGTTTAACTGCAGTGGTATGATCCGGCATGGGCACAACCTTGGTCACCTTCTCTCCACCTGTGGGAGAATAAACCAACTGGCTGCCCTCGATACCGATTCTCTCACATAAACCTTTTGCAATCAGTTCCTCATTCTCTGCATTAATCAACTGAAATTTCAAAGAAGAACTACCGCAGTTAATTACCAATACATTCATTGTTTTCCTCCATTCTGCACTATCAATCAACTAACAGGCCTATACCAACTGTGCCTGAACAGCAGTTAAAGCAACTACACCCACAATATCTTCCCAACTGCATCCGCGGGACAAGTCATTAACCGGCTTTGCAATTCCCTGCAGCATAGGGCCGTAGGCTTCTGCCTTAGCCAGTCGCTGAACCAGTTTATAGCCAATATTTCCACAGTCCAGGTTGGGGAAAATCAATACATTGGCATTTCCTGCAACCTCACTGTCGGGAGCCTTGGATTTTCCGATGGAAGGAACCAAAGCTGCATCTGCCTGTAATTCTCCATCCAGAGTCAGTCCCGGATATTCCTCATGAGCAATTCTGGTAGCCTCTGCTACCTTATCCACCAGAGGATGCTTTGCACTGCCCTTAGTGGAATGGCTCAGCATGGCAATAATGGGTTTTGCACCAACCAACTGCTTAAAGCTTTTTGCCGAAGTGTCTGCAATAGCTGCCAGTTCTTCTGCTGTAGGATCCTGATTTAATCCGCAGTCTGCAAAAAGGAAGGTTCCTTCCTCTCCCATGGTACAATCCGGTACATCCAGAATGAAGAAGCCGGATACCAGTTTTACTCCGGGAGCTGTCTTTAAAATCTGTAAGGATGGTCTTAATACATCTGCAGTGGCATGACAGGCACCTGCTACCATACCGTCTGCATCATTGGCCTTAACCATGATTACACCGAAGGTGAGATAATCCTCCAGCAGGATTTCTCTTGCCTTTTCTTCAGTCATTCCCTTGGACTTTCTGGTTTCGTATAAAAGATTAACGTACTCGTCCAATTTGTCGCAGTTTGCCGGATCCACTACCGTAACACCGGTCAGATCAACTTCCAGCCATCCTGCACCATCCATAATTTTTTCTTCGTTCCCCACCATGATAATATTAGCAATACCCTCTGCCAATATACGAGAAGCAGCAATCAAGGTTCTCTTGTCATTGGTTTCCGGCAAAACAATGGTTTTTACATCCTGTCTCGCCTTGTCTTTGATTAAATCTATGTATGACATATTCATACCTCCCCTTTTGTCATATAATATCTGTATTATAACGATTTTTTTTTTTGTATACAATAGTCTGTACCAAATTTGATTGTACAAAAAGAAGCACAAAATTTGTTTAATCTATTGACAAAAGTGAGCTTTTCCCTCTAATCTTTTAGCAAGACTACCAAAAAATAATCGGAATTTTTAGATACTTTTTATCCACTTTCTAAGGACGGTTTAATCGATGAAAACAGTAGGAATTATTGCCGAATACAATCCCTTTCATTTGGGACATGAGTACCATATTCAGAAAACCCGCCAAATAACCGGGGCTGATTATGTGATTATTATTATGAGCGGAAACTTTACTCAGCGGGGACTGGCGGCTCTGACGGACAAATACTCCAGGGCAAGGCAGGCTTTGGAAAACGGTGCTGATCTGGTGCTGGAGCTGCCAGTTTGCTTTGCCACCGCTTCCGCAAAAATTTTTGCCTTTGGAGGTGTATCTCTTTTAGAAAAACTTGGTGTGGTAGACTACCTTTCCTTCGGCAGCGAAAACGATAATTTGGAAGAAATCCGACAGACTGCCTCCCTTTTAGAGCAGGAGCCGGAAACTTTTAAGGAGCAATTACAGCTGCAGTTACGGCAGGGCTCCCCCTTTCCCAAAGCCAGAGCCATTGCCCTGAAAGAAAGCTGTCCCGGCTTGAATGCAGACTTTCTCCATCGGCCTAACAATATTCTTGCCATAGAATACTGCAACGCTCTGCTTTCTCTGTCAAGCAGCATAAAACCGGTTACCATAAAGCGGCTCCACAGTGACTACCATGATTCTCGCCTGGCAGCCCGGGGCTATTCCTCTGCCACTGCCATACGCCAATCCTTAAACAGGGCCGACCTGGAGTCCTTGTCCGGCCATCTTCCCGCTTCTGTATACCGGATGCTGCTGGACCAATATGGCCACTCTTTACCTGTGGGAATTAACGATTTCTCCGGTCTTCTGCATTACCGATTACTGACCGAAAAAGAAGATTTTTCTCTCTATGCCGATGTGCATCAGGATTTGGCCGACCGGATCCACCGCCAGCTTTATGCTTTCCAGGATTATGAATCCTTCTGTGATTTATTAAAAACAAAGCAGCTGACCCATTCCCGGATCAGCCGCAGTCTGCTGCATATTTTACTGGATATCAAAGAAAGTGCCTTGCAGCAATACAAGGAAGAAGGCTATGCCCGCTATGGGCGGATTCTGGGCTTTCGCAAGAATGCCTCTTCCCTTCTCCATCAAATTAAGGCCAACACCTCCATTCCTTTGGTTTCCAAGCTGGCCGATTCTGTCTATCGGCTGGACCCCCTCTCCAACGCCATGCTGGAGATGGATATCCGGTCAGCCCACATTTATGAAAGTGTCTTAAGCCAAAAATTCAAGATACCTTTCCGAAACGAATACCAGAGACAGTTTCCTATACTATAGCTCTCTTATTCGTCTATTTTTTGAAAACGATGGGAAAATTTGTCTACACCACAGACGTGCTTTGTTCCATCCTCCTCCCGGATAATGTAATCCCCTTCTCCAATAAAGGTACGCCCCCTTCTATGCTCAATATAAGGGCAGACAATGCTGCCGTCTTCTCTGGTGATTTTTACCAGAAAGTCGGTTACAATCCATCCTGAGGTTACTACGTCTGCCCAGAGTTCAAAGCCGTCTTCCAGTCCCTGACCAATCTGATACTGTACTGCCTCTGCTTCTATTGGTGTTCTTTTGCATCTCATTCTTTAGTCCTCCTTTAATTTTTAAAGCTATGGATGGGAGCGGGAATCCTTCCCCCACGATTAATAAATGCCTCACAGGAAAAACGGTTTACCGGCATAATCGGTGCATAACCAAGCAATCCTCCAAATTCCACCGTTTCACCCACGTCTTTTCCGATAACAGGGATAATCCGAATGGCCGTCGTCTTCTGATTAATCATCCCAATGGCCAGTTCATCTGCAATAATTCCGGAAATGGTAGCAGCCTTTGTCTCACCCGGAAGGGCAATCATGTCCAGACCCACAGAGCAGACACAGGTCATGGCTTCCAGCTTTTCCAGTGTCAATGCCCCGGCTTTTACGGCATTAATCATTCCCTGATCTTCGCTGACCGGAATAAAGGCTCCACTTAAGCCCCCTACATAGGAGGAAGCCATTACTCCCCCCTTCTTTACCTGATCGTTCAGCAGGGCCAGAGCCGCTGTTGTTCCCGGTGCACCTGCATACTCTAATCCCATTTCACATAGAATATCCGCTACCGAATCTCCTACCGCAGGAGTGGGTGCCAGCGATAAGTCCACAATACCAAAGGGAATTCCCAGACGTTTAGAAGCTTCCTTAGCCACAAGCTGTCCTACACGAGTTACCTTAAAGGCCGTTTTTTTAATGGTCTCGCAAAGTACTTCAAAATTTTCCCCCCGCACCTTTTCCAATGCGGTTTTTACCACACCCGGTCCACTGACCCCTACATTAATGATTGCGTCTGCTTCTGTTATTCCATGAAAAGCCCCTGCCATAAAGGGATTATCATCAGGAGCATTGCAGAAAACCACCAGCTTTGCACAGCCCAAAGAATCTTTTTCTTCGGTGGCCCGGGCGGTTTCCTTTATGACCTCTCCCATCAGCTTCACTCCATCCATATTAATTCCCGTTTTGGTGGAGCCCAGGTTGACTGAACTGCAAACCCTTTCCGTTGCAGCCATAGCCTTCGGAATGGAACGAATCAAAAGTTCATCCGCTCTGGTCATTCCTTTACTTACCAAAGCCGAATAGCCTCCGATAAAGTTCACCCCTACCTTCTTAGCTACCTGGTCCAGGGTCTGTGCCAAAAGTACGAAGTCTTCTGGACTTTTGCAGGCTGCGCCTCCAATCAGAGCTATGGGAGTAACCGAAATTCTTTTATTGACAATGGGAATGCCAAACTCTCTGGAAATTGCTTCGCCTGTTGCCACCAGTTCCTTTGCCGTCTCAAAGATTTTGGTATAAACCTTTCCTCTTAGCTGCTCCAAATCCGAGTCAATGCAGTCCAAAAGACTGATGCCCAGAGTGATGGTTCTGACATCCAGGTTCTCCTTTTCAATCATCTTATTGGTTTCTGCCACTTCAAATATATTTAACATCTTCCCTCCATTCCAAAATATCCATGCCCGGAAGCGGTGATATTTCCTAAATTCTGTGCATACTGTTAAAAATATCCTCCCGCTGGCATTTGATGATTACTCCGATTTCCTCTCCCAGCTTTTCCAATTCTTCTGCGGTTTCCAAAAAATGCTTCTTGCTGTGGGTTCGGTCTACAATCATCATCATGTTGAAGAAATCCTGAACGATGGTCTGAGATATGTCCAGAATATTAATCTCATTATCTGCCAGATAGGTGCAGACCTTAGCAATGATTCCAACGGTATCCTTTCCCACAACGCTAATAATGGTTTTTTTCATCTACTTTTTCCTCCATTTATGCAATACAAATTTTATCAGATACCTCATCCCTTTTTGCCACAGTAATGGGAAACTCATCTCCCCGATATCCGGTTTTTCCCATGGCCAGCTCTACCCGTACCGTTTCATAAGCTAACTGGGGCAGATTATTTTCTTTGCTCAAATGTCCCAGTACCACTGCCTGCAGCTTGTCATGCAGCAATTTCTCTAACAGTTGCCCGCTTCTTTCGTTGGACAGATGTCCCCTGTCTCCCAGAATGCGCTGCTTTAGGGCATATGGATAGGGGCCAACCTGCAGCATATTTACATCATGATTTGCTTCCAGAAACAGAAGATCCATTCCCTTTAAGCATTCTACGGTATAATCATTGTAGGTTCCCAAATCGGTTGCTATAGCAATTTTCTGTTTCCCATGACGGAAACGATAGGCCACAGGCTGAATGGCATCATGGGATGTACTCATGGGACTTACCAAAATATCCTTAAGGGTAAAGGTACTGTCTGCCTCAATGGGAACAAACAGTTCTTCATCAATTTTTCCCAGGGAAGAACTTCGGCGAATGGCCTCTATGGTTCCGGCAGTGGCATAAATGGGAATATGATACTTTCTGCTCATCACCCCCAGACCACTGACATGGTCAGAGTGTTCATGGGTAATCAGAATACCATCCAAATCCCTTCCTGAAAGTCCTATACTGTTCAATCCGCTTTCTGTCCTTTTCCCACTGATTCCCACATCTACCAGTAAGTGAGTAGCCTGAGTACCCACATAAATACAGTTGCCGCTGCTTCCGCTGGCAATACTGCATAACTCCATGTTTGCCCTCCTCATTCCTAAATCGTTCTCCAATAAATTTCTAAAATATCTCCATCATGGAGCTCTTCCATAAACTGAGCCGGTTTTCCGTTCAGGGTAGTAACAATAGCACCCTGAGGCTTGGACAAATCAAAGGAAATATAGTCAAACACATCTACAAATATGTATTTTGCTTTGCCCTTAAGCACTACCGGGGACTGATTCACCACCACAATCATCTGTCGGGAAAGCCCGGACTGCAGGGATTTCATCGGTTTTTCCACACCGGTTTCTTCTTCCTTGGCGGATATCTTCTTCCCCTCTGTTTCCACCGGACTATCCTCTAATAAAGTGGTTTCCCGTTCTTCCATTTTAACGGTAAAATTCTCGTAAACCCTTGTAGCCAAATCAGCCACTGCATTATTGACATAATAGCTTCTGGGCACTTTAACGGAAATATCCATAAAGGTTAAAATCTGCTCTACCGTATAGTAATTTAAGAACTCAATAGCATCCTTATCCTGAATCTCATAAAACTCAGACTGTAATCCCCCATTTACGCTGGCAAACTTAGGCAGGATTACCTGTTTGCCGTTTATTTCGATAACCAGGGTACTTCTAAACTCAGGAAGCTCTCTGATTTCCATATGAGCCGGCTGCCCCGCCGTAGATTCAATCACCTCAATAATATCATCCTTCTTAATGGTGCTATGGATATTTGCTCCTTTTCCA
>JBJELR010000313.1:0-7711 GCA_051879255.1 Lachnospiraceae bacterium
CTTTCTCCATGCTCTGTAGCTGAGAACTATCCTGTTCCGGTCCGGTTGTCATAAAGGGCTTTTGTTCTTTTTGCTTCTTAAGCTGCTGCTCCAACTCTTTTGCCATCTTTTCCGGCAGAGCTCCATCCTCCAGCATTAAGTATTTATGATCAACACGATTTTCATAGTCAGAAAGGGGCCTTCCCAGCATAGTCAGAATCTGTGCCAGTGATTTCGCATACACACAGATGGTTCCAATCCAATACATCTGCTGCTTATAGTCGATTCCCCCTACGGTTTTACTTAAATTAACATAGGGCAGAAACTGCTCCTTCACATAGTCACTTTGTATGGCCCAGTCGGGAAAATAGGTTCCGTCAAATCGCTTAAAATCAATATAGGGCTGGGAAGCCAAAAAAAGAAATTCATCCTCTTCCTGCTCAGAAACCACCGGATTCAAGCGCATAACCAGAATCTTTACTTTGTTCTCCTCCTTCCAAATTACTGCCGGACAATTATAGACGGAATACACCCTAGACTGTCCGATTACGATTTTATAGTGTGCTTCGGGAACCTGATACTTCTTTAACAGTTCCTCATAGGTGTCCTGCTGCTTTTGCAGTCTGTCCTCACTGGGTTTGCTTTTCCCTACTATATAAATGACTACAGCGGCTGCCAAAAATAAGGCAAGTATGATATAGCCTAAAATATTCATTGTCGTTCCCCTTCTTTCTATTTCAGCATTCTCTGTACATTGGTCTTGATTTTTTCCAAAAGAATCTCATATTGCTGTATTTCTTCCTCCGACATTCCCTCGTACCGAAGCTGATAAAACTGCTCTTTAGCCCACAGAATATCCTTAAGAACCGATTCAGCCTCCGGCAGAATTTCCATACTCACCGGGCTGCTTCCATTTTTTCTGCCCTCACCCTTTCTGCCCCCTTCTTTGCTTCCCTCCAGCATTCTTTTATCCTGAATCCGAATCATGTTCCGGTTACTCAGCTTTTGAATAGCCAAACGAAGCTTGCTTTTTTTCATTGCAGTAATCTCTGCCATTTCCTCAATACTGCTGCTTATCTCCAGGCCGCTTAAATAGAACAGTACCTTAATTTCTTCTAAGGACATATCCTGCTTTAGGGCTACCGTTTCCAGATAGCGGTCCAAAAGCTTCCTTTCCCGGTAGGCTTCAAAAAGAAAGCCTGCCCCTTCTGTTGCACCCAGACTGATGGATATTCGCTCATCTCCAAGCTTCATGGAGCCGGGCAGGATAGATGGCGGAACTATACCATCTCCTGCCGCATCAATCAAAAACTGGTAAACCTGGTAACGGTTTTTCTCATAATCTTCTTCATCAAATATATCCCGAAAAAACTCATGGTAGCATTTAAACACCATTCTTTTCATCTGGATGGTTTTGGCTATGCTGCTTCCCTGACTGACTAAGGAGCCTTTGTTTTTTACATAATAATAAATGGGTACATGAAGGGCATATACCTTCTCCACATGGCGGATATATTCCATATTAAAAAGAAAGTCCTCACACCAGTTAATTTCTTTATCCATCAACAGTTGATACTTTTCAATGATACTTTTTTTGTACAGCTTATTCCACAATACACCATAATAAAAATCTGCCGGATTTTCAATCATATAGGAGGCAAATTCTTTTCTGGTTAAAAGCCCATCCTCCTGGATATCTCCTTTGTGTGCAAGGCGTTCACCTACCACCCGGTAGAAGTCGGAAATCACCAAATCGCACTCCTGCTTTTCCATAGTTCCCACCAGCAGTCCCGTGGCATCCGGTGTAAGCCAGTCATCACTGTCCACAAACTGAAGGTACTCTCCCCTGGCCAATCGAATTGCCTGGTTGCGGGTATCCGAAACCCCACTGTTTTCCTTGTGTAAAACGTATATCCTGTCCTCTTTTGCTGCATATTCATCGCAGATTTTTCCTGATTCATCCGTACTTCCATCGTCCATCAAAAGAAGCTCAAAATTGGTAAAATCCTGCTTCAATATGCTTTCAATACACCGGCTCAGCTTCTCCTTGGCATTATAAACCGGTACAATAATGCTTACCTTGGGATTCATCCTCTTCTCCTTATCGATATCCTTTCCCTATCCGGTCTGCCACATAAACACCACTGGCAGAAGCATGGGACAGGGAATGGGTGACTCCGCTTCCATCACCAATAACGTATAGCCCCTGATGAATAGTTTCCAGATGTTCGTCCAGTTCCACCTCCATATTGTAGAATTTTACTTCTACTCCATATAAAAGGGTATCATCATTGGCTGTACCGGGGGCAATTTTATCCAGGGCATAAATCATTTCAATAATACCATCCAGAATCCGCTTTGGCAGCACCAGACTCAAATCCCCCGGAGTGGCTGCCAGGGTGGGATGTACCGTATTCTCTGCAATCCGTTTCTGATTGCTTCTTCGTCCTCTCACCAAATCTCCAAAGCGCTGCACGATCACGCCGCCGCCCAGCATATTGGACAGGCGGGCAATACTTTCTCCATAGCCATTACTGTCCTTAAAAGGCTCGGAAAAATGCTTGGCTACCAGCAGGGCAAAGTTGGTATTTTCCGTCTTTTTTCTCTCATCCTCAAAGCTGTGACCATTGACCGTAATTATCCCGTTGGTATTTTCATTCACCACAATTCCTCTGGGATTCATACAAAAGGTACGAACATTATCCTCAAACTTTTCCGTACAGTAGACGATTTTGCTTTCATAAAGCTCATCGGTAATATGGGAAAAAATCAGGGCTGGGAGTTCTACCCGTACACCGATATCCACCCGATTGGATTTGGTTTTAATTCCCAGTTCCCCACAGACCTTCTCCATCCATTTACTGCCGCTTCGTCCTACGGAGATAATACAGTTCGTACACTCTGCCGATTCTTCGCCATAAAACACCCGATAGCCGGCTTCCAGCTTTTCAACCTTTTGAATGGGTGTGTTGAAGAAAAACTCTGCCTTACCTTTAAGCTCATCATAAAGCTGTTTTAACACTACATAATTAATATCTGTTCCCAGATGGCGCACCGAAGCATCCAGAAGGGTCAGCTTATTCTGCAGACAAACCTTCTTTAGCTCTGTGCCTGCGGTAGAGTACATGGCTGTTTGCTCTCCCCCATGACTCATATTAATTTCATCCACGTAACGCATCAGCTCTATGGCCTTGTCCCGTCCAATATAGGTGTGCAAGGTTCCTCCAAAGTCGTTGGTTATGTTATATTTCCCATCTGAAAAAGCCCCTGCTCCCCCAAAGCCGGTCATAATATCACAGGTTTTACAGCTAATGCAGGATTTCACCTTTTTTCCATCAATGGGACATTTTCTCTTTTCCAATGTATTTCCCGCTTCAAAAACCGCCACCTTCAGCTTCGGATACTCCTTTACCATCTGATAAGCGGAAAAAATTCCTCCCGGCCCTGCTCCAATAATGATTACATCATAGTTCATTCCCTTTCCTCCTGTCTAAGTCCTGTTATAACACCATAATCAAGGTTCCTGCCGTAATCAGCCCACATCCAAGTAAAGATTTTACCGTAAAGGTTTCATGCAAAAAAATAAAAGCCAGAATCAGCGTAATGACCACACTAAGTTTGTCCACCGGCACCACCTTAGAGGCTTCTCCTATCTGCAGGGCTCTATAGTAGCATAGCCAGGAAGCCCCTGTAGCCAACCCGGAGAGAATTAAAAACAACCAGCTTTTTTTGCTGATTTCCCAAATTCCCCTCTGGGTATTGGTCAAAAAAACCATTCCCCAGGCCATAGCCACCACTACCATTGTCCGTATTGCCGTAGCCAGATTTGAATTCACTCCATCAATCCCAACTTTGGCAAGAATAGATGTAAAGGCGGCAAAAACTGCCGATAACAGTGCATAAATAAACCACATTCTGTTGACCTCCCTGATTGAAACGTATTTTCTTTCATCCGTTTTGCTCAATAGGATTATAACACAAAAACGGAATAAGGGAATGAAATCCTGTTTTCAAGCTTTGATTCTTGACAACCGGACAGCTTATCTATATCATAATTGATAACTACAATATGCCAATATTCGACATTGGCAGGAATGGAGGTTTCTATGAATTTGATTGCCAATATGACCGCCACCGACTGGCTTCTTTTGCTCCTTGTAATCATCATTGTAGGAGCTGCCTATTGGCTGGTAAACGATTCCCGAAAAAAAGGTGCTGCTGTAGGCGGAAAATTATGCGGCGGCTGCCCCCACTATTGTCAGATGAACCGTAATTGTGACGGCACTCCAAAAGAGCCTTCTGCTGCCAGCGATGAACAGCTATAGACAAGCGCCTTTGGTAATCTGCCATGTCTGACACTATGTTTTTTAACCTTCTTTTAAATATTGGCCTTTTGGTTCTCATCGCCACTATGCTGACCACCCTGCCCATGGTAAGAGCCATGCTGCTGGAGGACAGGCATACGTTCAAAAGCTACATCGCCCTGTCCCTCATCTTTGGTTTAATCAGCATCTGCTCCACCTACACCGGGGTGAAGGCCTCCGGTGCCATCATCAATACCCGGGTTATCGCAGTTTTGGCCGGAGGCCTTCTGGGGGGACCCTATGTTGGTATCGGAACGGCTCTCATAGGTGGTCTGCATCGCTATCTTTTCGATGTCGGAGGCTTTACTGCTTTAAGCTGCGCAGTGTCCACTCTGGTAGAGGGTATTATTGGCGCTGCCTTTTCCAAGCAGTTCAAGGCCGGAAAAATCAATGGCACCGGCGTTTTCTTCATTACTGCTCTGGCAGAGGCCGGACAGATGCTGATTATTCTACTTATCGCCCGTCCCTTCTCAGCCTCCCTGGATCTGGTGAAGCTGATTGCCTTTCCTATGATTATCATGAACTCTCTGGGTATGGTAATCTTTATCGGGGTCTTTAACCGGATTTTTAAGGAGGAGGAAAGCCTTTTGGGGGAAAAGATGCGAATGGCTCTGGAAATTGCCAAAAAGAGCCTTCCCCACCTGCGCAAGGGGCTGCACAGTGCAGAGGATATGGAAGCAACTGCCCAAATCATTTATCAATCCACCGCCTGTGCTGCAGTAGCCATTACCGATACCACAAAGATTCTGGCCATAATGGGAGAGGATCGCTATGCCATTCTTAAGGATGAACTTATTCTGACTCCCATCCTGAACTCCATACACGATAAAAAACCCACCACCTTCTCCTATGCCACGGATTCTGACCCGCTATACCGAATTCTCAAAAGCAATGTGATAGTTGCTGCCCCATTAATTGAAATGGACCAGGCTGTTGGCAGTCTGATTATGGTGGTCAAAAAGCGTTGGCAGATGTCCCAGTCCAACCTGGTATTTGCCTCTGAGTTGGCCCGGCTTTTTTCCACTCAGTTGGAGTTATCCAATTTGGATTATCAGAAAACCCTTCGGCGTAAGGCTGAGTTCAAGGCACTCCAGTCTCAGGTAAATCCTCATTTTTTATATAATGCACTGAATACCATTTCCTGTATATGTCGGGAAAATCCTGACCAGGCCCGAGAACTTATCCTCACCCTTTCTTCCTACTACAGGCAAACGCTGGAAAATGAACAGTATATGCTTAATCTTCCTACGGAGCTATACCATGTTACCAGCTATCTGAAGCTGGAGCAGGCCCGTTTTGAGGAACGCTTAAGGGTTGAGCTTGAGGTAGATGAGGAACTAAACTGTATGGTTCCTTCCTTCATCCTCCAGCCTCTGGTAGAAAATGCAGTTCGCTACGGTGTAGATAAAAAAGGAAACCGTTATGTCAAGATCAGTGCCCTAAAAAAGGGGGATATGGCAATAATCGCTGTTTGTGACCATGGTCCGGGCATCCCCGATGAAATTATAGAGGGACTGGAGACCGGACAGGGAAAGGGTGTGGGGCTTCTCAATGTACATCAGCGACTGAAAAGTATTTATGGAGAGCATAATGGGCTGCAAATTGAGGCTTCTGCTGAAGGCTCTCTGGTAAGTTTTTGCATCCCTCTAGCCCCCATCGATCCACTTCTCTTTTCCTCCCCTCCGATTAGGGAAACAGCAAAAGGAGATTTTTATGAAAATTGCAGTAATTGACGATGAACGCCCTGCAAGAAAGGAACTGATCCATCAGATTTTAGAGGCCATGCCCGACAGTCAGATTAAAGAGGCTGACTGTGGAAGCAGCGCCATTGCTTTAATCAGTCAGGAGGATTTTGACCTGCTGTTTATTGACATCAACTTAAACGATATGGAGGGAACCGCCCTGGCTGCTGCCGCTAAAAAGCTGCTCCCTAATGCCCAGATTGTGTTTGCTACTGCTTATTCCCAATATGCAGTCAAAGCCTTTGAACTGGAAGTAAATAATTATATTCTAAAGCCCTTTGATCCTACCCGGGTGCGTATGGTTCTGGAAAAGTGCCAGCGGGATTGGGATGCCTTATCCCATACAGAACAGGCTGCCGATAATGTGAGCACTTTTTCCCCCTCTTTTCCCGCCTCCGGACGTATGCCGGTGAATATCAATAAAACCATCATTCTTGTGGATATCGGAAAAATTGTTTACATCGAAACCTCCGGCAGAGGCTGCATTATTCACACCACTGAACAGGATTATACCGAAAATCTTCTTCTGGGTGAATACGAAAAACGGCTTACCTCTCAGGGCTTCTGCCGTATTCATAAGAGTTTTCTTGTGAACCTGCACTATATCAGTGAAATGTTTCCCTGGGCCAATAACAGTCTGGCATTAAAGATGCAGGGGTTTGAACAGAATATCCTACCGGTAAGCCGGGAAAAGCTTAAGCTTCTCAGGCAATTAATCGGGTTTTAATCCCTGCTTGTTCTGTTCATGTTCATTTTTCTACCGTTGATGCAAGGTTATATGCAGTTAATACAAAAAATCTTTAATTTTTATTTTATTATTGTATAATTGTGACTACATAAAACGTTGTGCGATACAAAGGAGGAAGAAAAATGATTAGTTTTTTTGTTTGTCTTGTCATCTTAATCGTCGGTTTTGTCATCTATGGCAAGTTTTCCGAAAAGGTATTTGGCTCAGATGACAGAAAACCCCCGTCACTGTCCATGACAGATGGTGTTGATTATGTACCCATGAGTACCCCCAGAGTCTTTCTGATTCAGCTTCTGAATATTGCCGGTCTGGGACCTATCTTTGGTGCTCTTGCAGGTGCCTGCTGGGGACCCAGCGTATTTCTCTGGATTACTTTGGGCACCATTTTCGGCGGAGCAGTTCATGACTACATGATCGGAATGATGTCCATGCGCCATAAGGGTGCCAGTGCATCCGAGCTTACGGGAATCTATCTGGGTAATGGTATGCGTCAGGTAATGCGTATTTTCTCCGTAGTGCTTCTGGTGCTGGTAGGCGTTACTTTCTCCACCGGACCGGCTAACCTTTTAGCTATGCTTACCCCCAACGTGCTGGATATGAAATTCTGGCTGGCAGTAGTAATTATTTATTACTTTATTGCAACCTTTGTACCTATTGACAAGGTTATCGGTAAGATTTATCCTATCTTTGGTATCTGCCTGATTGTTATGGCTCTTGGTGTAGGTGGCGGAATTTTGATTAAAGGCTATTATATCCCTGAAATCACCTTAGCTAATCTTCACCCTGCCAATACTCCTATTTGGCCTACCATGTTCATCTCTGTTGCCTGTGGAGCAATTTCCGGTTTCCATGCAACTCAGTCTCCTTTAACGGCCAGA
>JBJELR010000314.1:0-7681 GCA_051879255.1 Lachnospiraceae bacterium
GAAGGAAAAATGAGAATCATAGAGGGAGAAGCGTATGTATATTATAGTAGGTTTGGGTAACCCCACAAGAGAATATCAGAATACAAGGCATAATATCGGCTTTGACATCATAGATAAACTTGCAGATACCTATGCAATAGATGTTTTGGAAAAGAAGCACAGGGCCTTAATCGGTAAGGGCATGATAGAGGGAGAAAGGGTTATTCTGGCCAAGCCGCAGACCTATATGAATTTAAGTGGAGAAAGTGTGCGGGCCCTGGTGGATTACTATAAAATAGATGAGAAGCAGGAACTGATTGTAATTTATGACGATATTTCCTTAAACGTTGGGCAGCTTCGTATTCGAAAGAAGGGAAGCGCCGGAGGGCATAATGGGATTAAGAGCATTCTCTCTCATCTGGGACATGATGTATTTGCCCGAATTAAAGTAGGTGTAGGGGACAAACCGGGAGGATATGATCTGGCTGACTATGTCTTAGGGCATTTTTCCAAAGAGGAACAAAAGATTATGGAGGAGGCTGCAGTCAGTGCCATAGGGGCGATAAAAGAGATTATCAAAGGGCAGATTGACAGTGCAATGAACACATATAATAAAAAGGTAAAGCAGGTGGATTAAGTGGAAGGATTGATGTTGCCTTTACAGGAACTGGCAGAATACAAAAAAATGAAGGAACTGATTGAAAAAAAGGAAGGGATTTCGATCAGCGGCTGTGTGGATTCTCAGAAGCTTCATATGATAGCAGGATTAGGAGAGAGCTTTAAAATAAGGCTCATTCTCACTTTCAGTGATTTACGGGCCAGAGAAATCGCAGAGGACTTTCACTTTTATGATAGGAAGACTTTCGTTTATCCGGGAAAGGATTTGATTTTTTATCAGGCAGATATTCAGGGAAACCAACTGGTAAGGGAACGAATCAAGGTATTGAAGCAGATTGTACAGGGCAGGCCTGTCACCCTGGTGACTACCTTTAGTACTCTACTGTCTCCTATGATGCCGTTAAAGCGGTTCTCAGACTATACCCTGCATATTGACAAAAGAAGCGAAATAGAGGAAGGAGAGCTTGCAGGAAAGCTGGTGACCATGGGATATGAGAAGGTCTATCAGGTGGAAGCACCGGGGCAGTTCAGTATTCGGGGCGGAATCATAGACATTTTTGATCTTACCCAGGAAAATCCTTATCGCATTGAGCTTTGGGGAGAAGATGTGGAATCCTTAAGAAGCTTTGATGTACTGAGTCAGCGATCCATTGAAAATTTGGAATCTGTTTCCATCTATCCGGCTACGGAATTGATTCTGACCGATGAAGAACTGAGGGCCGGAATGGAGCGAATTAAACAGGAGGCCGAAAAGCAAAGGGAGAAGCTTCGCGAGCAATTTCTGACACAGGAGGCCCATCGTCTGACGACTCATGTCAAAGAGCTGGAGGAGGAGATCCTGGAGTTAAAAACCGGGGTCAACCTGGAAAGCTATATTCATTATTTTTTACCCGAGGTACAGTCCTTTATGGATATATTCGTGGGGAAAGAATGCTGTGTTTTTTTCGATGAGCCTGTTCGGATTAAGGAGCATTTAGATGGAGTGGAGTTGGAGTTTAAGGAAAGCATGAGTCATCGTCTGGAAAAAGGTTATGTATTGCCGGGACAGACACAGATTCTCTTTGAACGGGAGGAGGTACTCTTAAAAGCAGGGAAATATCCTTTGGCACAGATCGGATTTATGGAGGATAAGGCAGCACTCTTGAAAACAGACTTTCGTTTCAGTGTCATGGCCAAAAGCATTGCTTCCTATAATAACAGCTTTGAGCTTCTGATTAAGGACTTAAAACGGTATAAAAAGGGGCAGTACAGAGTCATTCTCCTGTCTCCTTCAGTAACCAGAGCAAAACGGCTGGCTCTGGATATTCAGCAGGAAGGCCTGACTGCATTTTATACGGAGGATCCATTCAGACAGGTACAGCCGGGAGAAGTACTTATTTTTCATGGCAATATTAAAAGAGGCTTTGAATATCCGTTACTGAAATTTGTGGTTATTGGTGAAGGGGATATTTTTGGTAAAGAAAAGAGAAAGAAGAAACGGGTAAAAAAATACGAAGGAACAAAAATCAGGGATTTTTCCCAGTTGCAGGTAGGCGATTATGTGGTCCATGAAAGCCATGGACTGGGAATTTACAGAGGGATAGAGAAGGTAGAGGTTGAGAAGGTCATCAAGGACTATATGAAAATAGAGTATCGGGATGGAGGTAACCTCTACATTCCGGCTACCGGACTGGATGTGATTCAAAAATATGCCTCTGCCGACGCCAGAAAGCCCAAGTTGAATAAGCTGGGAAGTAAAGAGTGGGGGAAAACCAAATCCCGGGTAAAAGGGGCTGTTTTGGAGATTGCCAGGGATTTGGTGGAACTGTATGCCAAACGGCAGGAGAGACAGGGGTTTGCCTTTGGAAAGGATACGGTATGGCAGCAGGAATTTGAGGAGCTTTTTCCCTATGAAGAAACGGGAGATCAGTTGGCTGCTATTGAAGCCACAAAAAAGGATATGGAAAGCAGCAGAATAATGGACCGCCTGATTTGCGGAGATGTGGGCTTTGGAAAAACGGAAATCGCTATCCGGGCTGCCTTCAAGGCAGTGCAGGATGGAAAGCAGGTAGCCTTTCTGGTACCCACTACCATTTTGGCGCAACAGCATTATAATAATTTTCTCCAGCGGATGAAGGACTTTCCGGTTCGGATTGACCTGATGTCTCGTTTTCGAACGGTCACAGAGCAGAAGAAAACCCTGCAGGATACCAAAAAAGGGTTAGTGGATATCGTAATCGGTACACACAGGCTTTTATCCAAGGATTTGGAATTTAAAGATTTGGGACTGCTGATTGTAGATGAGGAGCAGAGATTCGGTGTAGGACATAAGGAGAAAATCAAGCAAATGAAGGAGGATGTGGACGTACTGACTCTGTCGGCCACTCCCATTCCCAGAACTCTCCATATGAGCCTGGTTGGCATACGGGATATGAGTGTACTGGAGGAGGCACCGGGAGAGAGACTTCCCGTACAGACCTATGTTTGCGAATACAATGAGGAAATGGTCAGAGAGGCTATCCTCAGGGAATTATCCCGAGGGGGTCAGGTTTACTATGTCTATAACCGGGTAAATACCATAGCAGATGTAGCAGCCTCCATTCAGGCATTGATTCCTGACGCCAATGTGGCATTTGCTCATGGTCAGATGAAGGAGCAGGAGCTGGAAAAAATCATGTATGATTTTATCAATGGTGAAATTGATGTGTTGGTTTCCACCACAATCATTGAAACCGGTATGGATATTTCCAATGTAAACACTATGATTATTGATGATGCCGATCAAATGGGACTTTCCCAGCTTTATCAGCTCAGGGGGCGGGTAGGCAGAAGCAGCCGGGTGGCCTATGCCTTCTTTATGTATAAAAGAGATAAGCTTCTGAAAGAAATAGCTGAAAAACGATTGCAGACCATTCGTGAATTTACGGAACTGGGAAGCGGCTTTAAGATTGCCATGCGGGATTTGGAAATTCGCGGGGCAGGAAACCTCCTGGGAAAAAAGCAGCATGGCCATATGGAGGCTGTAGGTTATGACCTTTATTGTAAAATGCTGAACGAGGCTGTAAAAAATCTGAAAGGGATACCTACCTTGATGGATGAATTTAATACGCTGATAGATCTGGATGTGGATGCCTTTATTCCACCCAACTATATCCTTAATGAGATGCAGAAGCTGGATATCTATAAACGGATTGCTGCCATTGAAAATCAGGCAGAGAGTGAGGAAATGCGGGAAGAACTTCTGGACCGCTTTGGAGAGGTTCCCAAAAGTGTAGAGAATCTTCTCAGAATTTCTCTGATTCGGGTAAAGGCTCATGGAATTTATATAACGGAGATTAAGGGAAAGCAGGAAAAAATCCTGGTTTATTTAAAGGATAATGCACCCATTCGAGTGGAAAATATTCCCCTGGTATTAGAAAGGTATCCTAAAAAGGCTTCTTTTACCCCTAAAGGAATACCCTGCTTTACTTTTCGCTATAAGAAATCGGAGTTGGTGGAAAAAGCAGCAGAACAGCTTCTGGCACTGACCGAAGCTATTCTGCAGAATATGGAAGAACAACTTATTTGACTGTTATGTCCAATTTTTACACACATCTATCCATTGGGTATAGTGGGAGCAGGTTTCCAGTTCAGGAATGGTTAACCCGATTGCGCTGTTGCTGCTTCCACAGGCAGGAAAAACGGTGGTAAAGCGTTTTAAGGAGGTATCCAGATAAACCTTTACCCCTTCCTTCAGAGCAAAGGGGCAAACACCGCCGACAGCGTGGCCAATCAGCTCCAGGGTCTGTTCGGCAGTAAGCATTTTTGCCTTACAGCCAAAGGCTGCTTTATACTTAGCGTTATCGATTTTAGCATCACCTGCAGCGACGATTAAGATTGGTGCTCCATCTACCAGAAAAGAAAGGCTTTTGGCAATTCGACAGGGCTCACAATCAAGGGCCTGGGCAGCCAGTTCTACGGTAGCACTGGATACGGAAAACTCCTGAATCCGATCTTCCAGATGGAAGGACTTTAAATATTCTTTTACTGTTTCAACAGACATGGGTATTCTCCTTACTAATTACTAATGACCTTATGGATTGGAGATAAAATCAGAGATTATCCCAACTCCATTCTTCTTCATCTTCTTCATCAGTGCTTTCTTCGTAAACTCCCGGGGAGGGCTCAATGCTTTCCTGGGCAGCCTCCACAGAAGGTTCAATGTCTTCTTCGACACTTTCAGTAATGGCCTGTGTTTCTTCAGCCTCAGGAACCTCCGACTGTATTGCAGGGGGAGAGGGTATAGGGGACTCATCCTGAGGGGCAGAAACCGGCTGTGTGGGAACTTCATCCTGAATAACAGAAGCAGGATATACCGAAACTTCATCCTGAACAGGCTCAAAGATGGACTGATTTCTTTTAATATTGTGATAAAAATTTGCATTGGCAACACTCATATAAGGGATAACATAGATAAAAGCAATCCCCATTGTCACGATACCCAAAAGAATCCAGAGAATGAAGGAAAGCTGAAAAACAATATATTTCCACCGGTTTCCCTTCATCATTGCCCAACTGGCTTTTAATACATCCATGGCAGATAAGTCAGGCTGTTCTGCCATGATGTAATACACCATGGAAAAGCCCAGGGCAACATAGTAATAAATGATACTTAAGAAAAGTGTCCAAAGCAGATACAGAGGCATTACCCTTAATATAAAAGGACCAAGGTAAAAAAGGAGGGAACTAAAAATGATATCGAGAATAATGGACAAAACACTGTAAAGCAGACTGCCTGTAAATAAAACAAAAGAAACAAGAAAAGTCTGCCGATACTGCCGAAAACCGGAAAAGAGGATGGAGATATTCGGACGATTATCATAAGACATTTCCCAATATACTTTGATCAGACCCAAGTTCAATGGAGGCAATAATATCAAACTGATCAAAAACCAGAGAAGTCGCCAAAACAGAAAAAAGAAAAGGAAACCCAAAATGTCATCCAAGGGAAATATAGAATTGGGAGGCATAGCGGCAATAAAGACCATGGTCAAAACAAGTATACCATAGATAATGAGGCATAAAAAAGAAATGCCAACCTTCCCCTGTAGCTGTTCTTTTGACTTTTGCTTCAATTCCCGTCGTGTCAACATAATTATCTTCCTCCTTTGTGTTTTCTTTATTCTAATAAGTGGAATGGTATTTTGTCAATAAAAAGCAATGAATTTAAAGAAAATAGGGAACACAATTTGGTAACTTGGTCACAGAATTGGGACAAATATTCGATTATCTACAGAACTGTAAAGACAGTAAGAATCAACAGAAAAACAAGACACAGTTTGTTAAGTTATTGGACTCCCCCAATACATAGGTGAGACGTACGGTGTAACTGATGCCAATCCCTGGGCAAAAGAACAGGTGCGACTGATGAATGAAGCAGAAAAAGAAGATCCTGCTTCATTCATTAAAAAGGTATCAAAGACGGGGTTCAATGTCTTCCTGGGCACTTTCGGTAATGGCCTGTGCTTCCTCTATGGGGGAGGAAAAGGCTTCCATTACATCAGGCTCAAAGATGGACTGATTTCTTTTAATATTATGATAAAAATTTGCATTGGCAACAAGCACATAGGGGGTAACATAGACATAAGCGATCCCTAATGTCACGTAACACAAAAGAAGCCAAGGGAGGAAGGAAAGCCACAGAACAATATATTTCCACCGGTTTCCCTTCATCATACTCCAACTGGCTTTTAATACATCAATTGCAGATAAGTCAGGCTGTTCTGCCATGATGTAGTACACCATGGAAAAGCCCAAGGCAACATAGAAATAAATGATGCCACCTAAGAAAGGTATCAGCAGAAACAGAAGCGAAAGCAACAAGCCCGCAAATAAAATAAAAGAAACAAGAAAAGTCTGCCGATACTGCCGAAAACCGGAAAAGAGGATGGGGATGTTCGGATGATTATCATAAGACATTTCCCAATATACTTTGAACAGACCCAATATCAATGGAGGCAATAATATCAAACTGATTAAACTCAAGAGAAGCAGAAACAGAAGCCATAGAAGGGAAACTGAACGGAAATTCGTAGAAAAGAGATACTCAACGAAAAGCATATCGGCATAGATCATAGGAAGAACAAGTATCGACCAGATAGTGTGGCATAAAAAAGAAATGCCAATCTTCCCCTGCAGATGTTCTTTTGACTTTTGCTTCAATTCCCGTCGTGTCAACATAATTATCTTCCTCCTTTGTGTTTTCTTTATTCTAATAAGTGGAATGGTATTTTGTCAATAAAAAGCAATGAATTTAAAGAAAATAGGGAACACAATTTGGTAACTTGGTCACAGAATAGACTGATTTTTTTTGTTATAATTCAAATCACTTTTGGAAAAACTCAAAAAAGATAAAGGAGGAAGAAAAATGTCAGTATTAACGATAACCAATAATAATTTTGATGAAGAAGTAATCAACAGCGATAAGCCTGTTCTTCTGGATTTCTGGGCAGATTGGTGCGGCCCATGCAGAATGCTGTCCCCTATTGTAGATCAGGTGGCTGAGGAATTGAAGGACGTTAAGGTGGGTAAGATTAATGTGGATCAGGAACCGGAGTTGGCTTCCCGTTTTCAGGTAATGAGTATTCCCACTCTGGTGGTAATTAGGGAAGGAAAAGAGGTCAATCGTTCTCTGGGGGCTATTCCCAAAAACGCAGTCATTGAACTTTGTAAGTAGAAATACTATAGATTTTCCCCTATGTGCCAGATACCATAAGGTAGATGGAGCATAGGGGATTTTTAATTTCAAAAGCAGGGGAAAGACGATAATTCGGTCATTTTTAACAAAAAAACTAGGAAATATAGCCAAGATGTGGCAAAAAAAATTGACAATCTATGTAATAATCTGATATAGTAAATGAATCATACTAATAATAGTAATGATTAGCATTTTTTGGAATAAGTCTTACATATCCTATTACTAAAGCGAATTCTGCCGCAGTTTTTATTAGCGGCCAGAATAGAGAAAAGTTCATTACGGAAGGGGGAGTTAATCGAATAGGGAGATAGGAATTACAAAAATTAGAATAAAAGTCAAAAAATTAGAGGTAGAGTATGAAAAAGAAAA
>JBJELR010000315.1:0-7604 GCA_051879255.1 Lachnospiraceae bacterium
CCTCTCCGGCTCTTACCCGGATGTCCGAGGGCACCCTGTTCCAAAGTTCCCACAGCCATACTCCTGTTAAAGTAAGCAGCGCCAAAATCAGACTGGCATATAAAAATTTGCAATAGGCTTTTCCACGTTTCGTCTTTCTGTCTATTTTCATCATTACCACTCATTCTGCTGCTTATGCAGCCTTTAATCAAAAGAAGGATGCCACCGACATCCTTCTTAGTATATGGAAAATCCTTAAATTTACTTTAGTAAGATTTTGTTTTTTGTGCCAAATCTTTCAATTCCTTTGCATTAGCCAATACTGTTTCGGTTACACTGGAACCACTAAGCATTCTGGCCAGTTCATGGAGGATTTCTTCCTCACCAATTTCGAAAATATGGGTAACGCTTCTTCCCCCTTCATTTTTCTTTTCAATAAGGAAATGCTGATCTGCCATAGCTGCAATCTGAGGAAGGTGGGTGATGCAAAGAAGCTGATGTGCTTTTCCTAAAAGAGCCATCTTTTCCGAAACCTTCCAGGCTGTCTTTCCACTGATTCCGGCATCAATTTCATCAAAAATCAATGTTCCGGTCTGCTCCTTATCTGCCATAATTGCTTTTAATGCCAGCATAATTCTGGACAGTTCACCTCCGCTGGCCACCTTACTGATGGACTGCACCGGCTCTCCCGGATTTAGGGAAATTAAAAAATCCACCTGATCATACCCTTCCGAAGTAATATTCTCCTCCTGTGGAGTGACTTGTATCTCAAGCTCCACTGCGGGAAAGTTTAACTCCTGCAGAGCCTTCTTTAATTTTTTTTGCAGCTGTAGGGCATTTTTCTGCCTTAAAGTGGACAGCTTTGCACATAGCGCTATCATCTGTCCGTAGTACTCTTCCCTTTCTTGCCGCAGCTTTTCCCGATAATGATCGTAGTCTTCCAGCCTTTCCAACTGTTCTTCTTTCTTCCGGCAGTAAAGGAGGATTTCTTCCACGCTGTTTCCATACTTACCCTTCAGATGATTATACAGGTTCAGCCGTTTTTCCACCTTATCAAATTCTTCCGGTTCAAATTCCAAGCCCTGCTGATATTCTGCCAGACTTCGGTTAAAATCATTCAAAAGATTGTCAATCTCAGAGAGCTGTTGGATCAACTCCTCCAACGCTTCATCATAGGCGGCTGCCCCTTTCAGTTCACGAATAGCCCTGCCCATACTGTTTCCCGCTGCTGCCGCTTCTCCATAGCCTGTACAGTGATAAGCAGCCGCAACGCTGGAGGCAATCCGTTTTCCGTTAATCATTTTACGGTATCTCTCCTCCAGTTCAACATCTTCTCCCGGCTGCAGCACAGCCTCTTTAATTTCTTCTATTTCAAAGGAAGATAAGGCAATCTCCCTGGCTTTCTCCTTTTCATCGATTTCAGAGTTATCCAACTCCTTCTTCACTTTTATATAGGAGGCATAGGTCTCTTTCAACTTATTTTTCAGGATGTCCACCGGTTCTCCCACGTATCCATCCAGAATCTCGGAGTATTTTTTATCATCCAGCAAGGTCTGATTTTCATGCTGCCCATGGATATTAATCAACAGGGAGGCAAGCTCTCTTAGCTGCTTCTGACTGACGGTAACTCCATTAACCTTACACAGACTTCTCTCCGGCATCAGTCTTCTTAGGACCACAACCGTCCCATCCTCCTCAGGAGGAATATCCATCTGCTCAAGCAGGGCTGCCTGCTCCTCATTCTCCATCTGAAAGACAAGCTCTACCAGAGCATAATCTGCTCCGGTTCGGATCAGCCCCTTGTCTCCTTTTCCTCCCAAGGCAAGATTAATAGAACCCATAATTACGGATTTTCCTGCACCTGTTTCTCCGGTAAGAATATTGAGACCTTTTCCAAAAAAGACCTCTGTTTCATCAATTAGCGCTAAATTCTTCACGTGTAGACTTACTAACATATGTTCTCCTTACTCTTCTCTCCAGTAAGTGACCCCTTTATGCCAAAACGTTTCTTATCTTCTCCATTGCTGTCTGTGTGTCTTCCACAGTACGAAGCGCTGCCATTATGGTATCATCCCCTGCTATGCTGCCTACCACTTCTTCCAGCTTCATGGCATCTATGGCTGCAGCTACCGCCATAGCCATTCCGGAAACCGTTTTAATGACCAGAATATTCTGAGCCCTATCCATGGAAAGAAAACCATCCTTAAGTACCCGGACATATTTATCCCCCAGTACGGTATCCTCCTGTCTGATTGCCACATACTTTTGTTTTCCTTTACCGTCAGGAAGCTTAGACAGCTTCAGCTGCCTGATGTCTCTGGACACAGTAGCCTGAGTAACCTCAAACCCCTCTTCCCGAAGCCGTTCTGCCAGTTCCTCTTGGGTTCCAATATTACAGCTTTCTATCAGTTCAATAATTTTCTGATGTCTGCTTCCCTTCATAAAGCTTCTCCTTTTTATTTTTCATCACTCAGCTTCTTATGCAGCATCTCCAAAAAGCTGACTTTACTGAGTTTAATCGTGGTAATCATTTCTTCTGCCCGATGGATACAGATTCTATCTCCTGTTTCCATCACAAACTTTTCACTGCCGTCAGAATTGGCCTCCACCATTAGTCGTGAACCGTCTCGTCCATGTGCCACCTCTATCTCCACTTCATCCTCTCCCTTAAGGACAATGCTTCTGGCATTCAGCGTATGCGCACAAATTGGGGTAACCAGCAACAGATCCGCGCCGGGCACTACCAATGGTCCTCCCGCAGACATGCTATAACCGGTAGAACCGGTAGGGGTGGATAGGATAATCCCATCTGCCTTCCACTGGCAGAGAAATTTGCCATTAACAAAAATATTCAGCTTAATGATTTGCAGGGTTCCGCATCGGGTTATGGTAATATCATTCAATGCCGGTGAGGTCTGAATCTGTTCTCCCTGATGATAAATGGTTCCACAGACCATCATCCTCTCCTCAGTTTCATATTCCCCTGCAAGCAGCTTGTCCAATGCATCTTCCAAAGACTGTATCTCTACCTCTGCAAGATACCCCAGACTGCCCAGATTAATGCCCAGAAGCGGAATACTTCGTCCTGCCGTTTCCTTGGCGGCCTGAAGCATGGTTCCATCTCCTCCCAATACCAGAATGCACTCTGCTTTATCAGAAATCTCTCCCGCCCCATGAGCTACTTCCCATTTGGCTCCATGCTCCTTCAGGTATTGCACGATTCTCTCGGTAATATCCCGTCCGGGATCCTTCATTCCATTGGTAACAATTCCAAATCTTTCCATGATAATCCCCATGCATAGAACAGGCCTTGCCTGTTCTACTGCTCAAATAAATAAGTTAGCCTCTTGCCTAGTTCAAGTTTTACTTGCCATACTGCCTAAATTGAAGAATTAACTCTTTCCAACAAGGATAAATGGGCTTTTTCTACTCTGTCCATGATGATTTCCCTCACCTGAGCGCTGTAGCCGAAGCCTGTCTCCTTCTGCATTTCTTCCTTAAGCCAAGCCTCTGCCATAGCTTCTGTGCAGTCAGCTAATTGGCCATCTCTTGTGCTATCCTTCCGCAAATAAATTAAAAACTCGATATTTCCTTCCGGTCCTTTAATGGGTGAAAAATCCAATCCGAGAATTTCAAATCCCAAAAGGTGTGCAAGTGTATAAATCTTCTCAATCACTTCTTTTTGAACCTTCTTGTCCCGTACTACACCTTTTTTCCCTACCTTTTCCTTACCAGCCTCAAACTGGGGCTTGATCAGGCAGACCATCCGGCCATCTTCCTTTAGCAGCCGTCTTGCCGGAAGAAGAATTTTACTAAGAGAAATAAAAGAAACATCTACTGAGACAAAATCCAGGCTCTCCGGTATATCTGTGGGAGTAAGATAACGAAAATTGGTTTTTTCCATACAAATTACCCGTTCATCGGTTCTAAGGCTCCAGGCAAGCTGCCCATGTCCCACATCCACCGAATAAACCTTTGATGCATGATTCTGAAGCATACAGTCCGTAAATCCACCTGTGGAAGCTCCTATATCCATACAGACCTTTCCCTCCAGGTTAAGTCCAAAAACCTCTATAGCCTTTTCCAGCTTAAGTCCGCCTCTGCTGACATACTTAAGCGTCTGTCCTTTTACCTCCAGCCTTGCTTTTGTGGGGTCAAACAGGGAACCTGCCTTGTCCTCCCGCTGACCATCTACAAAAACGTTCCCTGCCATGATAACCGCTTTTGCCTTTTCCCTTGAAGGGCAGAAGCCTTGCTGCACCAGCAAAACATCCAATCGTTCTTTCATCTACAATCCCACATAGGCGGTGATTACACGAGCAGTTATACTGTCTGCATCTATTCCGGTTTCCCGCCTTAATAAATCCACATTACCATGCTCTACATATTCATCTGCGAGAGCAATCGTTTGTACCTCCCGCTTTAATCCTGCTCTATCCACAAAGCTGCGTACCTTCTCACCGAAGCCTCCGCTTTCTACGTTCTCCTCCAGGGTCACTAAAAGCTTATGCTCTTTGCACAGTTCCTTAATCAGTTCCTCATCAATAGGCTTGACGAAGCGGGCATTGACCAGTGTGCAGGAATAGCCTCTCTTTTTCAGATTTTGCCTTACTTCTCCCGCCACCTTAACCATACTGCCTACCGCCAGCAGGGCAATATCCTCTTCCTCATAGAGTACCTCTCCCTTTCCGTAAAGGATGGGTGTCCGAAAAAGCTCCAGTCCATCATAGGCCTCACCTCTGGGATAACGAACGGCTATAGGACCTCCAAAGGCGATTGCAAATTTCATCATATCAGAAAGTTCCCATTTGTTTTTCGGTGCCATAATATGCATATTGGGAATGGAGGAAAGATAGGAAAGATCAAAAATCCCCTGATGAGTCTCTCCATCACTGCCTACCAGCCCGGCCCGGTCTATGGCAAATACTACCGGCAAATTCTGTATACAGACATCGTGTAAAATCTGGTCATAGGCCCTTTGTAAAAAGGAAGAATAGACGGCTACAACAGGCTTCATTCCCGCTGCTGCAAGCCCTGCCGCAAAGGTTACTGCATGCTGCTCGGCTATTCCTACGTCAAAAAATCTATCCGGAAAAACATTCCGAAACCGCTTAAGCCCCGTTCCCTCCGGCATAGCTGCCGTAATGGCCACTACCTTTGGATTTCTCTTTGCCAGCTTAATCATTACCGTTGAAAATATGTCTGTATAGTTGGGTCTGGTTTTCAGCTTCTTGGGCACACCGGTTTCAATCTCAAAGGGCTCTGCTCCATGAAATCTGGTCTGATGTCTTTCTGCCGGCTCGTAGCCCTTTCCCTTCTGGGTCAGCACATGAACCAATACTGCAGTCTTGCACCGTTTAGCTTCCTTCAGTACCTTAATCAGACCGTTTACATCATGCCCGTCTACCGGCCCCAGATAGGTGATTCCCATATCTTCAAAAAACATTCCCGGAATGACCAACTGCTTCACACTGCTTTTGGCTCTGCGTATACTATCCACAATAATCTGCCCATGCTTCGTTTTAAGAAGAGATTGATAAATCCCTTCCTTCATATTCAGGTAGTGGTCTGCAGTCCGTACATTATTCAGGTATTTGGACATTCCTCCCACATTCTCGGAAATAGACATATTATTATCGTTTAACACAATAATAAAGTTGGTATCCATTCTGGCTGCATTGTTCAGTGCTTCATAAGCCATCCCTCCGGTAAGTGCACCATCTCCGATTACGGAAACGACAAAATTGTTCTCACCCTTTAAATCCCTTGCCTTAACGAAGCCCAGGCCGGCAGAAAGAGAGGTGGAACTATGCCCTGTATCAAAGCAGTCACAGTCACTTTCAACACGTTTGGGGAAGCCACTCATTCCCCCATATTTTCTAAGATTTCCAAAGCCTTCCTTTCTTCCCGTCAGCAGCTTGTGGGTATAGGACTGATGCCCTACATCCCAGATAATTTTATCCTCCGGAAGATTAAAGGCCAGATGGAGAGCCATGGTAAGCTCGACCACCCCCAGGTTAGAACCAAGATGTCCTCCTGTCTCACTGATGGACTGAATTAAAAACCGGCGGATTTCTTCTGCCAGTTTATCATAATCACCAGGTTCAAGTGCTTTGATATCGTTTGGTTTCTTCATCTGATCAAGAAGCATAATTTTGCCTCCTTTTCTTTATTTTTCCCTATGGTTCAAACAGGCAATCAGCCAATTTAAATATTCATTCTTCTCCTCGAAGGAGTTAAGCAGAGTAATTGCTTCTTCCGAAAGCCTTTCTGCATCCTTCCCGGCTTCTTCTATCCCTTTTAGCGTTACATAGGTAATTTTTTCATTTTTTTTATCACTTCCAACGGCTTTGCCCAGTACCTCCAAAGAACCGGTAATATCCAGAATATCGTCCTGAATCTGGAAGGCTACACCGATATTTCCGGCAATTTTCTCTATAGCTTCAATTTTCCATTCTTCTGCCCCTGCTAAAAGGGCTCCAATCATCATGGCCTCCTGAATTAATGCTGCCGTCTTATGGGTATGAATAAATAGCAGCAGCTCCTCTGTTATCTCATCAGGCTTCATTCCCTCTGCCTCAATGTCCGCCGTCTGTCCCCCAATCATTCCATAAATTCCGGCTTTTTTTGCCAACAGTTGAAGTGCTCTGCCTATGTTGGGATTACCGGGCTCCAAATCGAAGGCTCTGCAGGCTGTCTCAAAGGCCAAATTAAGAAGACCGTCTCCTGCCAAAATCGCCATAGCCTCACCATACACGATGTGGGTGGTTTTTTGGCCCCTGCGATACTCATCATCATCCATGGCCGGTAAATCGTCATGCACCAGAGAATAGGTATGTATCATCTCAATGGCAGCAAGAAAAGGCTCAATCACCTTATCCTTTCCTCCAAAAAGACGATAGGTTTCCAGCATCAGCATGGGCCGGATTCTTTTTCCACCCGCTAAAATGCTGTAATTCATTGCTTCAATTACCCTTTTCTGATAGCCTTCTTCTGCCGGCAGATAGGTTCTGATAATTTTCTCAATTTCCTCTGTTCTCTTTTGTTTCTCATTCTCCCAGTTCATCCAGACCTCCCTCTTGGTTCAGTATCAACACCTTTTTCTCCACCTGATCGATGGTCTGGCTGCAAAACTTCACATATTCCATTCCCTGCTGGTACACTTGAAAGGACTCTTCAAGAGAAATCTTCTCAGACTGCAGCTTCGTTACCGCTTCTTCCAGCTTCTCAAGTGCTTCCTCCAGCGTTAGCTGATTTTCTTTCTTCTTCGCCACCTTGTATCTCCTTTACCTGAGTTACAATTTGTCCATTGGTTACATAAATCGTCAGGTCTTCTCCCTTCTTTACCTGAGCAATATCCCTGATATTCTTTCCTTCGGTGTTTACGGTATAAGAATATCCCTGCTTTAGCTTCTCCAGCGGGGACAAGCCCTGAAGCCGTTCTATCCAAAGTTCCAGTTCCACCCGCTTATTCCTTAAAAGCTTCTCCATAGTTTCCCGAAGAATTTCCTCATTACGGATGCACCAGAATCGCTTTTCCCGAATCTGATTGACCGGACTGAGTGCCTTTAACCTAAGACTTTTTTGTTCCAGTCTCATTCTTTCCAGTTGAATCCTTCCCTGCA
>JBJELR010000316.1:0-7578 GCA_051879255.1 Lachnospiraceae bacterium
GGGTCTGACCAGAATGGAATATAGCCCTACCCGTTTTGCTCCCCAAATATCTGTAAAAAGCTGATCTCCTACAAACAGGGTATTCTCACCGGAAGTTCCCATTTCCTGCATGGCCCTCAGATAATTCTTTTTTGCCGGCTTTCCGGCCTTATGGATATAGCCCGAACCGATAGGTTCACTGAAGCGTCTTACCCTGGGCTCCTTATTGTTAGAAAGCAGCATGGTCTTAAACCCTATTTTCCGAAGTCTGTTAAAAAGCCCTATACTTCTTTCATCGGCATCCGCCCCATGGGGCACCAGGGTATTATCAATATCAAATATCACCCCTCTGTACCCTTTTGTATACCATTCTTCAAAAGGAATTTCATAAGTGGAAAGATGGATTTCATTAGGAAAAAAAGGTTCAAATAAATGCACAATGGACTCCTTCTCTTATCGTTTTTATGATTATACCCTATCTTTTCTGAATTGCCAAGACATCAATAAACCCTTTTCCCCAGGCTCTTACCCGAGAAAAAGGGTTTACATAAAGTCCGCTTATCCAAAATCGTATATTAGGACTGACTCATGACTTTTTTCAATTCATCCATAAAAGTATTGATGTCCTTAAATTCCCGATATACAGATGCAAATCGCACATAAGCAACGGTATCCAGATCCTTAAGCTTATTCATCACCATTTCTCCAATAATACCGCTGGGGATTTCCTTATCCTCCCGATTAAAAATGGCAATCTCCACAGCATCTACCAACTCATTGATCTGATCTGCGCTGATAGGACGCTTATGGCAGGCACGTAATACACCCGCCTCAATTTTAGAGCGATCATAGGTTTCCCGATTGTTGTCCTTCTTAATGACAATCAAGGGAATCGTTTCCACCTTCTCATAAGTGGTGAAGCGTTTCCCGCATTCATCACATACTCTTCTGCGGCGAATAGAATTGTTCTCATCTGCCGGTCTTGAATCGATAACTCGTGTGTTTTCATGGCTGCAAAACGGGCATTTCATAGGCTTCCTCCCTGATTGTTTTTGATAGAACCATTATACCCAAAAAGCCTTTTTCTGTCAATTTTTCCCAAAAGCCTTTATTAACAGACATCCACTAAAATGATATCCGGCCCAATCTGTCGGATATCCTTAAAGCAGATTTCCATCTCCCCGTCTGACGGAAAAAAGGAAAGGAAACTGCAAAAGCAGGGGCGGTCAGCTACAACTATCTTTTTGATACACCCGCTGCACTCGTCAAATTCCATGTCCACCACATTCCCCAGAATCCGGCAATCCCGCAGATTGATTACCTCTTTCTTGCGAAAATCGCTAAACAGCATAACATTTTCCCTGCTCCCTTTTTCTTTATGTTATGCAGATAAAAACCGTTTCATCACACCCAGGGCATTTTTTTCCAGCCGACTCACCTGTGCCTGTGAAATTCCCACCATGCCGGCCACCTCCATCTGTGTTTTTCCCTCAAAAAAACGCAGGCTGATGATCTCATGCTCCCGTTCTCCCAGCTGCTTCATGGCCTCACTCAGTGAAAGATGTTCTACCCAATTTTCCTCTCTGTTTTTCTTATCACTGATTTGATCCATTACATAGAGGGTATCTCCTCCATCGGTGTAAACAGGTTCGTAAAGGCTCATGGGATTCTGAATGGCATCCAGCGCATAGACCACTTCCTCCTTGGGCAGTCCGATTTCTTCTGCCACCTCTGCAATGGTAGGCTCCTTCATATTTTTTCTGGTCAGGCTCTCTTTCGTGTAAATTGCTTTGTAGGCCGTATCCTTAATAGATCGGCTTACTCGAATACTGCTGTTATCTCTTAAGAATCTTCGTATTTCCCCCATTATCATCGGTACGGCGTAGGTGCTGAATTTCACGTTCAAATTAATGTCAAAATTATCAATGGCTTTCATCAATCCTATACAGCCGATTTGAAACAGATCGTCTACATTTTCATTGGAGGCGGAGAAGCGTTTAATGACACTTAACACCAACCGCAGATTTCCTTTAATATATTCCTCTCTGGCTTCCCTGTCTCCTTCCTTTATTCGGATAAATAAGGCTTCCTTCTCCTGCTGCTTAAGGAGGGGAAGCCTTGCTGTATTTACCCCACAAATTTCTACCTTTCCCTGCACCCTTGTTTTCTCCTTCCGGCAAACTGTTTATGCTTAAAGGATTTGTCAAAGTAGGGAAAATTATTCTATTCTGTCTTCAACATTTCTTTTTTTAACCGCTTCATAATTTTCTTTTCCAGACGGGAAATATAGGACTGGGAAATCCCCAGATAGGTGGCTACCTCCTTCTGTGTCATTTCCTCTCCCGACGGAGTCGCTAAACCGTAGCGGAGGGTAATGATTACCTTTTCCCGATAGGACAGCTTTTCCATAGCTTTTTTTAACAGCTTCTTTTCCACCTCCGTTTCCAGATCCCGGTAAATCACATCCTCATCCGTTCCTAAAATATCGCTTAACAGAAGCTCATTTCCATCCCAATCCACATTCAGCGGCTCATCAATGGAAACCTCCAGCTTATTTTTGCTGGTTTTTCTCAAATGCATAAGAATTTCATTTTCAATACAGCGGGAGGCATAAGTGGCTAACTTAATGTTTTTTTCCGGATTAAAGGTATTTATGGATTTAATCAGGCCAATGGTGCCAATGGAAATCAAGTCCTCTACCCCCACTCCCGTATTATCAAATTTTTTAGCAATATACACCACAAGCCGAAGATTATGCTCAATCAGCATCGTTTTTGCCTGTGCATCCTCATCCTGTCCCAAACGGGCAATCATTTCATTTTCCTGTCTGCTGGTAAGGGGAGGCGGTAAGACCTCCGTTCCCCCTATGTAGTGAATATCCCCCACTTCCCTAAAGGCATCTGTCTCCCTTCTGATCATCCTGAATTGTACGCCCCCCGGTAAAGTCACATTAAAAATCACGAATTATTCCTCCTGTCTAGTCTTCCAATAATGCGGGATGTAAAATCATTTGATATTTTCCCCCGGCAGAAATTGCCTCTTTCACGATTCCTACAAAGGGATGCTCTATTTTTTTCCATTCTCCCTCCAGCAAAACCTCTATTCCCTCTATTTGGTAAGCCTCAATCAGTCCTCTGGTTCTACCTATACTGTGGTAGGGTACCAGACGAAAATGATGGGGCAGCAAGGCTCCCTCTGTCTTGGCTAAAACCCTTTCTTCAAGCAGAGAGACCGGCTCACCGCTAACCGGCTCCCTAAGGCTGTTTCCGGAGTCAATCAATCCCTGCACCAGAATGCTTTCCCCATTGGAAAAAAACACTCTCACCAAGGCAGAATTTGTGGGTCTTATCCGCCACAGTTTTCCCACAGCATACTTGATGAGAAGACAGGAAAGCAGTGTCAGCCCCGTTAAATTCAAAAAAGTGAGCCTGGACAGAGAAAAAAGTGTTTCCAATAGCTGCAAGCTTCCCCCCAGCACCAGTCCGGCCATGCAGGACGCAGTCAGGGTTTTCCCATACCGCTTTGGACCTATAGGACGAAACAGCAGCCATGTACTGACTGCCATTATTCCTCCAAAGCCGCCAAAGAGCTTCAGCCGGATTCCACCTATGGGAAACAGCAAAATCAGACACTGTAAAAGTGTGGCCATAAGGGATACCAGTAAAAGTCTCCAGAAGGGCGGCCTTTTATGTACAAATATTTTACACAAAAAAAGAACCCACAGATTCATCCAGAAGTTCAGTACAAAATAAGAATCCAGATAAATTTGGTAAATGACATCACCCCCTGTTTCTTCTATTGTACTTCCCCTTTTGCAAAAAATATGTCGGTTTCACACGTGAATATGATTTTTTTTCTTTCTCTTTTCGACAAAATGCAGACAAAAAAACTGCCCGCCAAAAGGACGGACAGTTAAAGTATATCTTTATTTTTTCTGTAAAAATTCCGGAATCTTTAAGGTATTTTCCTCTACCTTGCTCTTGATATCCGCAGGCTTCTGAATACTGTTAAAAATCGGCTTAGGTGTGGCTGGTGTTGACTGACCCGGAGTTTTCATGGCATTGGCTGCCTGGATATTCTGGCGCACCTGGGCAATATTGGGGCGATTGCCAAAGCTGAAGCCCTCATTTCTTCCTCCTGTCTGCGAAGAATCCAAACCGGTGGCAATCACCGTAACCCGACAGGTATCTGCCTGAGTATCATCATACATGGCACCGAAAATAATATTCACATCCTCACCGGTAATCTGCTGTACATAGCTTGCTGCATCGTCTGCATCATACATGGAAATATCACCGGAAACATTGATAATCACATCCGTAGCACCTGCAATTGTAGTCTCCAGCAGGGGACTTTCCACTGCCATCTTAATTGCCTCTGCTGCCTTCTCATCTCCCTTACCGGTACCAATTCCGATATGGGCTATTCCCTTATCCTTCATTACCGTCTGGACATCCGCAAAATCCAGATTGATGATTGCCGGACGATAAATCAAGTCGGTAATTCCCTGCACTGCCTGCTGCAAAACCTCATCTGCCTTCTTCAATGCCTCCGGCATGGTCGTTCTGCGATCAACAATCTCCAATAATTTATCATTTGGTATTACAATCAGGGTATCCACAGCCGCTTTCAGCTTTTCGATACCGCCAATGGCATTATTCATTCGGGTTCTGGCCTCAAACCGGAAGGGCTTGGTTACTACACCTACCGTTAAAATCCCCATTTCCTTAGCCACTTTTGCTACAACGGGAGCTGCACCGGTACCGGTTCCTCCGCCCATACCACAGGTAACAAAAACCATGTCACAGGCACTTAGGGAATCCTTGATTTCCTCATAGCTTTCTTCCGCAGCCTTTTCTCCAATTTCCGGCTTGGCTCCTGCGCCCAAACCCTTGGTGAGTTTTTCTCCTATTTGCAGAAGCTTTGGCGCCTTACATAACTGCAAAGCCTGCTTATCGGTGTTGATTCCAATAAATTCAACCCCCTCAATCGCTTCATCAATCATTCTATTTACAGCATTATTGCCTGCACCGCCAACACCTACAACCACAATCTTTGCGGCAGACTCAGCATCATTTGTTTTAATCTCAAGCAAGGGTTTGTCCTCCTTCATAAAAAACTGCATCAAAATCTCATATTCATCCCCATACATAGAACAGGCTCTGCCTGATCTATTACTTAAATCGGAAAGTGAAAAATTTTAATCACACTAATCATCATATAATTATTTTGAGGATTAAGCAATAACTTTTTGAAAAAAATTACTGTTCATCTTTATTAAAGGTAATGTTTTTACTGTTCTCCTTGTAGTTCTCCATACGAAGCACTCCCTTTTGTCCCTCAAGCTCCGGCAGAATCGCTTTCAGCTTCACAATTTTATCATCAATATTGCTGATATCTCCCAGACGAACACGAATATCCTCAAAATAAAGCGTCATATCACTGTGCTGATCAAAGTAAATTTTATCTGCACTAATTTCATATTTCCCCAGAAGCTGAGTAATATCCAGTATAGATTGAAAAATTGTTTCATCCTCCACCGGAAGCCTCTCATAAAGAACCACATAATTAAAATTCAAGCCGGTTATCTGTGGAATTCCCTCCGTTTTGGCATCGGAGGTTTCCACCACAATCCCATCCTTGTCAAAATACATATATTTTCCCAGGTATTCTACATACCCTGCCACCGATTTTTCATAAACGGAAATCTTTATGGTGTCTGACGAAAGAATGCTTACACTCATCTTTTCAATAAAGGGAATACCCGATATATCCCTATTTCTGTACTTTAGAGAAAGATACAGGGAGTTTGCTGCCAGCTCACTGTCGATTACCTGTGCAATGATTTCATCATTGGTGTAATGAATATTTCCTTCTACAATAACAGTTTTCACCCTATATCTGGTAAGCAGCAGTAAAATTACGGCAAACACCAGCAATGGGATGAAGAAGGCAAGCAGTACCCTGGGCGAGAATATATGTACTTTTTGTTTTTTTATCTTCTTCTTTTTTCCCACTTATCCGTCCTTTAACTGAATTTTTCTTCCTACACTGAGCACCAGACCGATTTCAATCAGCAAAAACATTACCGACGAACCGCCATAGCTGATAAACGGAAGTGAAATACCGGTATTTGGAATAGTATTGGTTACTACCGCAATATTCAAAATAACCTGAATGGCTATATGGGCCATTACTCCTACGACCAAAAGTGCCCCGAACAAATCAGGTGCATTGCTGGCAACAATCCTTAGCCTCCAAATCAAAAGGATAAACATCATAATAATACAGATACCGCCAAAAAGCCCCAGCTCCTCACAGATAATGGAGAAAATCATATCGTTCTGCATTTCCGGCAGAAAGCCCAGCTTCTGCATGCTCTGTCCCAGTCCTTTACCAAAGATTCCGCCGGAGCCAATGGCATAAAGGGACTGTAAGGTCTGAAAGCCTGTTCCGGAAGAATAGTTTTCCGGGTTCAGCCAGGCCAGAATTCGGTTACTTCGAAAGCCCAGCCCTTCCATACTGTCCATTCGTGTAAGAAAAATCACGAAAGCCGTTGCGAAAATTGCTCCCGTTACCCCTATCCCGATAAACCTCTTATAATCCGGACTTGCCACAAACAGCATAAGGAAGGCAATCCCAAAAATAATAATGGCAGAACTCATATTATCGGTAATTTTCCACACCATTAAACAAATGGGAACGGGAACCGCAATCACCGCCCAAAAGCCTTTAGCCGTACGAATCGCCTTTCCCATGCGGCAAATCATACTGGCCAAAAACAAAATCATAGCCAGCTTGGCAATTTCTGCCGGCTGGATGGAAATACCTACCCTCAGCCATCTTCTTGCCCCGTTAGCCTCATACCCCAAAGGGGTAAGCACCAAAAGAATCAACACTGCTGATACGATATAGCTCAAGGTGGCAAAGCGTTCCCAGAAATGATAGGGGATAAACGCCACCACAAACATGGCTATCAATCCAAGAACCGTTGAAAAAGCCTGTTTTTTCAAATAATAGGCCGGATCATAATTCATCAGGGCAGAGGTTGAAGCATCGTAGGAGCTGGCAGAATATACCATAACCATACCAAAGCCCAGAAAAAACAGCACAATGAACAGCAGGCTGTAATCAAAGAAATATTCATTCTTTTTTTTGAAATTACGTTTCCTTGTTTTTTGCCGCACTTAAGACTCCTTTAATTTCATTACATACTCTTTAAACAGCCTTCCTCTGACCTCGTAATTGGGAAACATTCCCCAGCTTGCACAGGCCGGTGACAGTAAAACTGCCTGGCCGGCCTCTGCTTTTTCCGAAGCCCTCAGCACTGCCTCCTCCAGAGTGTCCACCGGCACCAGATTCGTAAAGCCCTTTTTCTTTGCGCAGGCAGCAATCTTTTCTTTGGTCTGTCCCAGTAGAATCAGCCAGGTTACCTTCCCCTCAAAGCTGTTAATCCACTCATCATATTCGCTATTTTTATCATATCCGCCTCCAATTAAAACGGTGGGACGATTCATGGCCTGTATCCCTTTTATAGCCGCATCGGGATTAGTTCCCTTGGAATCATTGTAATAATCCACCCCCGCAATGGTGGCCACA
>JBJELR010000317.1:0-7490 GCA_051879255.1 Lachnospiraceae bacterium
CTATGTAAAGCATGATATAGTCCTTCCTATCTACCAGCTTAAGGAAGAAACGGCTAAGCTGGCCCAGGGACAGTTGGATTTGGATTATACGGTGGAAACGGGGAATGAACTTCAGGATTTAGCAAAATCCTTCCAGGCAGCAATTAATGAGATTAAGCAGTACATAGGTGCAGTCGAGTATGGAATGACATCGTTTTCACAGGGAGATTTCACCTGTGCCTGTCCCATAACCTTTATTGGAGATTTTGCTCCTATTCAGACCTCCATTGAAACCTTCCAGGAGAAGATTAATGTTCTGTTGGCCAATATCAACGAGGTATCCCATCAGGTAGATGCCGGTGCAGAGGATATCGCTGCCGGAGCTACAGAACTGGCAATCGGTGCAGAGCAGCAGGCCAACAGTGTACATGAATTGTCTAATGCTGTAGGAGGAGTATCCCAGCAGATTCATAATAGTGCCAACTATGCAAAAGAAGCAGATGCTTATGGTTCTCAGACCGGAGAAGCTATTGAGAAGAGCAGGGTAGAGATGGAGCAGTTAATGGAAGCCATTACTAAGATAGGGGCAGCTTCATCGGATATCAGTAATATTATTATGACCATTGATGAAATTGCTTCCCAGACCAATCTGTTGGCGCTGAATGCTTCTATTGAAGCTGCCAGAGCAGGTGTGGCAGGAAAAGGCTTTGCCGTTGTGGCAGACGAGATTGGAAAGCTGGCTCAGCAGTCAGCCGAAGCATCTCAGGATATTGCAGCCTTGATTGAAAAGTCCTTGCAGTTCATTGATGACGGACAGACCTCAGCAGAGCAGATGAACAGAGGCTTTGAAATGTTGGCAGACAGCTCTCATAAGATTCTGCAGATGGTTGGAGAAATTGCTTCTGAGGCACAGGAGCAGGCAGAAGCGGTTGAGAAGATTTCGAATAGCATAGCGGAGATTTCCAATATTGTATCAAATAACTCTGCTACTTCGCAGGAAAGCTCTGCAGCTAGTCAGGAATTGAGCAGCCAGGCAACCGTTTTAAACAGCCTTTTGGGACAATTTAAATTTAGAAGCTAAACTTTCGGGCAAAAGCTGGAGAAGAATAACCAGTTTTTGCCCGATTTTTTTACTCTTTTTTATGATTTGCAGATATCAACTAGTGAAACCTTATCAGCTGAGTAATTCCCAGCCAGAATGTCTGCCAGGCTGGAGGCGGTATCCAGACTGGTCAGGCAGGGTATACCTAATTCCACACTTTTTCGTCTTACTTTTACGCTGTCCCGAGCAGGGAGTCTGCCCTTGGCAGAGGTAGAAAGGATATAGTTGACCTTTCCGCTTTCCAACAGGGCCAGGGTATTTTGGCTTGACTCATGAATTTTGTGTACCAGAATAACCTTCAGGCCATATTCCCGAAGTACCTTTGCGGTGCCTTCGGTAGCATAAAGCTTAAAACCGATACGGGAAAACTTTTCTGCAATAGAGCCAACCTCTGCTTTATCACTATCCCTTACAGTAATGAAGATACCTCCTTTTTTGGTAAAGCGATAGCCGGCTCCAAGAAGTCCTTTGTAGAGTGCTTCTGTCATAGTAGGGGCAATTCCCAAAACTTCACCTGTAGATTTCATTTCCGGCCCCAGCATGGTATCCAGATTAGAAAGCTTCTCGAAGGAAAATACAGGAACCTTTACTGCAGTATAGGAGGCTCTTTTTGCTAAGCCTGTCCCGTAAGGCAGGTTCTTTAATTTCTTTCCCAGCATAACCTGTGTGGCAATGTCAATCATGGGAATCCCGGTTACTTTACTAAGATAGGGAACGGTTCGTGAAGAACGGGGATTCACCTCAATAACATAAAGCTGCTTTTGATGCATTACATATTGAATATTAATCAGTCCCTTCGTCTTAAGTGCCAAAGCCAGTCTGGTGGAGTAGTCGATAATTTTTGCTCGCTGGGCATCCGACAGATTCCATGCAGGATAGACAGCAATGGAATCTCCGGAATGGATTCCGGCCCGGTCAATATGCTCCATAATTCCGGGCAGAAGCACATCCTCACCATCGCAAATGGCATCTACCTCCAACTCTGTTCCCTGAATATATTTGTCAATGAGAACCAGATTATTCTCTAATTGGGAAAGGATAATCCCCATATACTCTCTAACGTCTTCATCGGAAAAAGCAATGATCATATTCTGACCACCCAGCACATAGGAGGGACGAAGAAGAACGGGATAGCCCAGGGAATTAGCTGTGATCAGAGCCTCCTCTACAGTTTGAACGGTACTGCCCTTAGGCTGTCTAATCTGAAGCTGCTGTAAAAGTGCCTCAAAGCGGCCTCGGTCTTCAGCCATATCGATACTGTCAGCTAAGGTACCCAAAAGTGGAATATGATGTTCGGCCAGCCACTTAGTAAGCCTGATGGCCGTCTGCCCGCCAAAAGCAACGACTACACCCAGAGGTTTTTCCAGAGCGATGATTGGAGCTATGTCCTCAGGAGTAAGGGGCTCAAAGTAGAGCCGGTCGGCAGTATTAAAATCGGTGGATACGGTTTCCGGATTATTGTTTACAATTACCACCTCATAGCCGGCCTGCTGCAGTGCCCAAACGCAATGGACAGAGGCATAATCAAATTCAATACCCTGACCGATTCGGATTGGGCCGGAGCCCAGTACCAGAATGGTTGGCTTGGGATTTGTCCGACCTTCCAGAAAAGGGGCAGCCTCGTCTTCTTCACCAAAGGTAGAATAGAAATAGGGTGTCTGGGCAGCAAATTCACCTCCGCAGGTGTCTACCATTTTATAAGTATAAGGGGAAAGGGAATCCAGCAGAGAAAAGTCTGCCTCAGTTTCTTTCATTCCATGACCTTTTAGGTATAAGTCTTTAATGGTTTTTGTCAAGAATCCATTTTCCTTAAGCTCCTGTGCGAAATCAGCAGTCAGAGGCTTTTCTCTTAAGTCCTTTTCCAATCGGCTTAAATGGAGAATTTTTTCCAAAAACCATTCATCAATTCCGGTAAGCTGATGAAGCTCATCTATGGTAAAGCCCCTGTACAGAGCCTCGTAGACCGCAAAAATACGCTGATCATCCTGGGCCTTGATTTTGGTCAAAAGGCTTTCTTCATCTAATAGGCGGATATCCTTATCAAACAGAGAATCGTGGGAAATTTCAGCACCCCGGATAGCTTTCATCAGAGCAAACTCGAAACTTCTGCCTATCGCCATCACTTCTCCTGTAGCCTTCATTTGCGTACTTAAGCCTCTGGAGGCATAGACAAATTTGTCAAAAGGAAATTTGGGAAATTTCACCACCACATAATCCAGTGCAGGCTCAAAACAGGCCTTAGTTTGTCCTGTAACTTCATTTTCAATTTCCTCCAGAGTATAACCAATGGCAATTTTAGTGGCTACACGAGCAATGGGATAGCCGGTGGCCTTACTGGCCAGAGCAGAAGAACGGGAAACTCTGGGGTTGACTTCAATTACCGCATAGGCAAAGCTCTCCGGATGAAGGGCAAACTGAACATTGCAGCCCCCCTCTATCTCCATGGCATCAATGATATTAAGAGCGGCGCTTCTGAGCATCTGATATTCCTTGTCCGCCAGAGTCAGAGCAGGTGCAGCCACAATGGAATCCCCTGTATGAATACCCACCGGGTCAAGGTTTTCCATGGAACAGACGGTAATCACGTTACCCTTGCTGTCTCGCATAACCTCAAATTCAATTTCCTTCCATCCGGCAATGGATTTTTCCACTAAAATCTGGGTAATGGGAGACTGGCGAAGGCCCAAAGCGGCAATTTCTCTTAAAGAGGCTTCATCTGCAGCAATTCCGCCGCCGCTTCCGCCTAAGGTAAAGGCAGGACGAACAATTACCGGATAGCCCTCCCGGCGGGCAAAGGTAAGTGCCTCCTCCAGAGTATGGGTGATGACAGAAGGGATAACCGGCTGATGAATAGACTCCATAATGGATTTGAAGCACTGACGGTTTTCTGCCCGGTTAATGGTTTCGGGATCGGCGCCAAGAAGGGTTACTCCATTGGCTTGAAGAAAGCCTTCTTTAGCCAGTTCCATAGCCAGAGTAAGACCGGTTTGTCCGCCCAGTGTGGACAGAAGGCTGTCCGGCTTCTCCAACAAGATGATCCGCTTCACAAACTCCAGGGTCAGAGGTTCAATGTAAATGTGGTCTGCCATAGCAGTGTCCGTCATGATAGTGGCTGGATTGGAATTGACCAGAACGACCTCTAATCCCTCCTCTTTCAATGCACGACAGGCCTGGGTGCCGGCATAATCAAATTCAGCGGCCTGGCCAATGACGATAGGGCCGGAGCCGATTACCATTACTTTTTTCAGCTTAGGATTTAAAGGCATGGTTAAATTCTCCTTTCCATCATTTCCATAAATTCATGGAACAAGTATTGTGTATCCTTGGGACCACCACAGGCCTCCGGGTGGAACTGAACGGATAAACCGGGAAAATTCCGATAACGGATACCCTCACAGGTGTTGTCATTAAGATTAATGAAAGCAAGAGAGGCATTTTCAGGTAAGCTGTCACTTACTACACTGTAGCCATGGTTTTGGCTGGTCATGTAAATGCGGCCTGTTTCCACCGCCTTAACCGGCTGGTTGGCTCCCCGATGACCGAATTTGAGCTTTTCGGTTTTTGCACCGTTTGCCAGAGCCAGAAGCTGGTGGCCCAGACAGATGCCAAAAAGAGGGATTTTTGTTTCACAAAGAAAAGACAGCTGACGGATAATCTCCGGATAATCTGCCGGATTGCCGGGACCATTGCTGAGCATGATACCATCAGGATTTAGGTCGAGAATCTGCCGGGCAGAGTAGAAGGAGGGAACAATGGTAATTTTGCAGCCCAGGGAATAGAGTTTACGAAGAATATTCTGTTTAGCACCAAAATTCCATAAGACAACATGATGGCGCCAGGCACTGTTATCCACAAGATAGGGAGCAGAGCAGGTTACCTGGGATACGGCATGATGACATTTCCACCGACTTAAATCCTCACCGGATACATGGGAAGGATAAAGGGCAGTAAGTCTTCCGTTCATGACACCCTGCTCACGAATTTTTTTCGTCAGGGCTCTGGTGTCCAGACCGTAAATACCGGGAATATTATTCTTTTTTAACAGAGTATGCAAATCCAACTGGCTGCGGAAGTTGGAAGGAGAAGGGCAGTACTCCTTGGTCAGATAGGCACTCAGATGAATTCTGTCACTTTCTGCATCCAACAAATTGACGCCATAATTTCCAATCAGGGGAAAGGTCTGCAGAACCATTTGGCCGTAATAGCTGGGGTCAGTCAGAGTTTCCACATAGCCGGTCATGGCAGTGGTAAAGACAACTTCGGCAATCACGTCATCAGTCAGCGTGGCGCCAAAAGCCTTCCCTGCATAACAGGTACCATCTTCTAATTGCAGATAAATCGTCTTGTCCATAGATTCCTCCTATTGCTATCCATACAAAAAAGGCATTCATAGAAGACTACTATTACTAAAAAATAGTATTCTCCTACGAACGCCTTTGTTCTCTGAACTATTGTAGCACCATCCGAAAAAGGGGTCAAGAAAAAAATATTTTCACGAAAAAGCTGATGGAAAATTTCCTTGACAGGGAGGAAAAAGCTGTGCTATTTTTGAAAAAAAGATATGCGATTGAGTTCGTAAAAAAGGGGTCATACAAAGGCGTGTGGCAAATAGGTAAGACGCGGATACAGCAGTTATTCGTCCTATTAAAGGGCGGATGACTGCTTTTCTTTTTTACTGAAAGTTTAAGGTCATAAGCTTTTGCCCCACAGACAAGGAGGAGAGAGAATGTGTTCAATACTATGCTACACAGGAAAAGATATGGATAAGCAGCTTTGGGAGGAAAGCCTGGCAAGAACAGCCATGAGAGGCCCTGATGCGGCAAGAGTAGTGGAAACCGAATTTGGGTATCTGGGATTTGCAAGACTGGCCATTATGGGACTTAGTGAGGAAGGGATGCAGCCCTTTAAGCAGGAAGAAAACTGGGTAGTCTGTAATGGAGAGATCTATGGCTTTCGTACCCTGAAGCGGGAACTGGAGGGCAGAGGCTACTCCTTCCACAGTGGTTCTGATTGTGAGGTACTTTTGCCTTTGTATCAGGAATATGGACTTGAGATGTTTTCTCATCTGGATGCAGAATATGCCTGTGTACTGTATGATGGGAAGAAAAAAACTCTGCTGGCAGCCAGAGATCCTATCGGCATCAGACCTTTGTACTACGGTTACTCCCACAGCGGAAGGATTGCCTTTGCCAGTGAGCCTAAATGTCTGATGGGAAGAGTAGAGAAGATAATGCCGTTTCCTCCCGGACACTATTATCTGGAAGGGGAATTCATTCCTTATGAAAAAATTGATGAGGTGCATGGATATATCCACGAAGATTTGGATATGATAACCGGAAAAATCCATGATAAGCTGGTGAAAGGCGTGGAAAAACGTCTGGATGCAGATGCCCCTCTGGGCTTTCTTTTGTCCGGCGGTCTGGACTCCAGTCTGGTCTGTGCCATTGCCGCTAATTTGCTGAGACGCCCTATTCGTACCTTTGCCATCGGTATGGATGTAGATGCCATTGATTTAAAGTATGCCAGACAGGTGGCAGATTTTATTGGTGCCCATCATACTGAGGTCATCATGACGAAGCAACAGGTTTTAGATTCTCTGGAAACGGTAATCGAGGCACTGGCAACCTATGACATCACCACCATTCGTGCCAGCATGGGAATGTATCTGGTCTGTAAAGCCATTCATGAAAATACGGATTTAAAGGTACTGTTGACGGGAGAGATTTCTGATGAATTATTTGGCTACAAATATACGGATTTTGCTCCTGATGCCCAGGCCTTTCAGCAGGAAGCGGCAAAACGGATCAGGCAGCTTCACTACTACGATGTGCTTCGAGCCGACAGGTGTCTTGCAGCCAATAGTCTGGAGGCCAGAGTTCCCTTTGGGGATCTGGACTTTGTCCGTTATGTCATGTCCATTGATCCGGCAAGGAAGCTGAACACCTATGGCAAGGGAAAATATCTGCTGCGAAAGGCCTTTGAAAAAGACGAAATTTTACCGAAGGAAATTCTCTGGAGAGAAAAAGCAGCTTTTTCAGATGCAGTGGGACACAGCATGGTGGATGATTTGAAGGAATATGCCGCACAGCTATATAGTGCTGAGGAATATGAACGGCTTCGCAGCAAATATGATTTTGCACCTCCCTTTACGAGGGAAAGCCTGCTTTATCGTGAAATTTTTGAAAAGTATTATCCCGGACAGGCCCATATGGTTCCGGATTTTTGGATGCCCAATAAAGAGTGGAAGGGCTGTGATGTGAATGATCCCAGTGCCAGAGTTTTGACGAATTATGGTGACAGCGGAGTATAAGTTGTGGTACACTAAGGGGCGGAATATTTTTTAAAAGAGTGTTTTGCAGTGGAGGAGAGTATGAGAACAGATATTTACCAGAGTCCCTTGTCAGAACGT
>JBJELR010000318.1:0-7477 GCA_051879255.1 Lachnospiraceae bacterium
ATTTCCCCTTTATTTATAGGGATTATCGGCTCTTACTACCTCTACTCAAACTCAAGTATGAGGTATTTATCACAGCTTGTACATACTGATTTTGCTTTACTTTTCAATGTTGATTTTGCCAAAACGTGGTGATTTTTATTGTTTACATCGGTTTTTAGTACCATTTTAGTACCATGAAAATACATACCTTTACCCCCGCATTGCAGCCCTCTCAGTTGCACTTGATCCGGTGTTTAGAAAACTTTTCAGCCCTGTTCCTTTAAGAGCCTGCTCCCTTATGTACCTATCATTTACATATCTTTTATATAAAATCCTCTGATTGTTCGCATTCCACCAGTTAACCAGGTGGTCTGCCCTACAGCGTTTACAGTATACAGGGAAATTCTCTAATCTTGTAACGGATGTTACTTTTAACACCTTTGAACTACATACCGGGCATAACCCCCATCCTTTTTCATCAATACGGAGGAAATTACTAGGAATTGGCTTTTCATTTTGCTGCCCCTCTGGTGGTTTCTCTTCAATAGCTTCAGGTATTTTTTTCTCGTTCTCTGACTTCTTCTTAGATGCTTTCTCTTTCTTCTCTTCTGCAATAGAATCACTCATACATAGCAGCAGGAAAGCATCTAAAGCCTTTTTCAACTTTTTGGCGATCCGCTCCGGCTCCCACCCCTCGAAAGACATTTCATTTGCCCTTGTTACAATGCCAGTAAATTCATACAGCATATCATAATAGGCAGCTTCTTCACTTGGTTTCAACATTTCACCTCCTTAAATTGCAGATCGGGGAATCGAACCCCGAACTCTGGCGAAGGAAGCCAGCATGATACCATTTCACCAATCTGCTATAGTATTACAGCCCAGATACCCTAATGGTACCCGAGCTGTCAGTAACCTGCACCAATGTGACAGGTAAATAGCGATAACATTCATCAGATGTCACTATCCATAACCTTGTTTTTAGTTTCTATATTCACCAACCTATAACGTGCGAGCCCATTTACAGATGGTTAATACCTAAGTGGTTTCAGGAATGGCCTGGTAGTAAATTCCCAAATCTTTATTGCTCAGTACAAAGGCATCATATACAATACGCCCCTCTACCAGTTCGCCACTGATTCCTGGTGGGTCGGTATGTGTTTTATAGCTTTCCAGTTTGGTCGGGGCTACGGTAGCACAAGGGTGAGCCAGCATAAAACCGAAGTTTTTCGGAAGTCTTGAAGCTGGAACCTTGACCACTGTTGCACCATCCAACATACCGATAACACCTTTCTTTCGCTCTGATGCTCCTATCTCTGTATTCATGATAATTTCAGGATTAAGTTTCATTATACGATAGGTGTCGGGGGTAACCAGAAGTACTCTGTCAGTTTCAGGTACCATAGCATCATCTAAAGCCTTAGACGCCAATAGAATCTGATCGTAAATGTTGTCCTTAGTCAGTGCTAATGCTGTCGGCTTGGTTCCTGCATATTGTGCCATACGACTATACACAAGACAATCAACTTCGGGAATAACCACTTCCCTGATCTGTCTGGCCAAAGCCGAAGCCGCTGCAAGAGTTTTTCCGGTGTCCATACTATCCAGCTTATCAATAACAAAAGTGAAAGAACGATCATTTTCCAGGTGCATTGTCTGGGTGGTTGCATCTAAATCATCCACAGCACCATACCGGCTCCAGTTGCCGCCAGTGGCTCCTTTCCTTCCATAGTCATTCATCTGAGACGTGCTAATTTTATAAATTTTTACCGTGTCCGCTCCGTCAAAGCTAAAATTATTATTGGTCAGCAAGCTCTTTTTACTTTCCTGTGTAAATACCTCATCCACATAAGGGAGGTATTTTGTTGCTAATTCAATAGCCATTTATATCACCTATCCGAGACCAAAGGCGTCACTCAAATTACCGTCACTGCCTGGCTTAGTTACTACCCCAATAGGATTACCAGTGCCGATAACTTTAGGCTCTCCTGATGCGGTCCCGCCTTTCATTTTATTTATTGCTTCAATGCTTTTTTGGAAAGCCTCGTCTGTTTCCATATTCAAAGCATCTACCAGATAATCAGGAAGGTCATTTTCACGCAGCTTCTGCACTGCATTCATCTTCCTTTCCCTTAAATCCAGTTCTGCTGCTCTTTTGTCCAGTTCTTCACTGCCCTTGCCTTTTTCCTTGGCAAGTCTTTCCTGCACAATCCGGTTTACATCATCCTGGGTAAATGTACGCCCAGTATTCTCGCTTTCTGTGCTTGTCTGTAATCCCTCTGTAGAGGTTTTTTTCATATTTTCCATAGTACTTTCCTTTCTTTCGTTTTACGCCTGAAATCGGCTGATTTACCGCTATACCCAGCGTGTGGGGAGCAGTTTCTCTCCATTCTCAGGGAGTCCCAAATATAAAAAAGGAGAAGAGTATAAAGGAGGGGCTTTAATCCCCATATTTATTATAACTTATTGTTATGTTTTTGTATAGATATATAATTATAAATTATATATATCTTCTGCTTTTAAAGTCTCTGAAATCTCGCTATTCTCTTTTTAGGGGGTCAGAAAAGTAAGGATGCTTTTTTTTGATTTTCCGAGCTTCGTTCGAGCTTCATTTTTATTTTATACGCTTTTACGATATGCCTTTTTTGTATTATTTTATTATTCTCCACGCTTCGCCCTCGCTTCATTTTTGTTTTGTACGGTTTTGCGATATGTGTTTTTAATGATTTTTTTTATCTTTCCCGCCGTTCACCCGTGGTTCAACTGTCTCCACAAACGCAAAAAAGAACACCTAAGGCTATAGATGTTCTTTAATCACGTTCACTATTCTATTTGTCCACCCATACCGCCGGGTTCTGGTGTTGGCCGCACCGTTCCCCGGAGGGTATGGAGGGCTATTTATTCATATCTCTTTCCATTCTTTTTAATAATTCCTTCTTCTGTTCTTTAGTCAAAGTCATGCAGATTTTCATATATTCAAGCATTTCAGGATTATCATTTAATTCTTTTTCGATTTCCATGATTTCTTTTTCATTCATGCCGTACCACCTCCTGTTTTAATCCTAGCACAAATGCAGGCACAGCTACTTGAGTGCCATTTTCATCCGTTCCAATTGACTGGAATGATGCCATTTTTATTCCACACTCAGCGAATATACGTGTTACTTCATCAATATCTTTTACAAATTCCATAAAACCCTTTCCTTTCTGCCGGATTTTATGCTACTATGTACCTGTTCTTATGTAGCTCCGGCTATGCTGGCCCTGTAGGTGTTGGTAGCACCTATGGGGCTGTTTTACTGTTCAAAAGTAGCCACTTGTCCGGCGATACGGAGGTATGTCTTACCATTATAGTCATACACGCATTCGGACAGTTTGGAAAGTGCTGCTGCCTGAACAAGCTGTAACGCTTCTTGCCGGGAATATCCAGCTTCCATGATGTTATCTACCGTCTTACCGGTTTGAATGATTTCGTTATCGATATTCATATAATCGCCCCTTTCAATAATTCCCCGATCCGCTTCGCTTCTTCAACATCAACATACATCACCCTACGAGGAATCGTTAAAGATTCCGGGGATAATGCAATTCTATCTAATTCCTCTGCAGTCATATCTGCATATACCTCAATTACGCTATCCAGCTTTACATCAAGCCCAACAGCCACATGACAGGCTCTCACCATGTCCACATCTTTCGTACTACCTATCTGTGTAATTTCTAGGCATTCGTGCATACTTATCCCATTTTTCCTGTAGTCAACCATGAATAACCGTTTTTTCATTCTTCTTCTCCTTTCATTGACTGGTTTAATTTTACTACTCTCTTAAACCCTCATGTCATCATGTCATCATGTCATCATGTCACCTTGTCACACTTGCCACTATATCCCATCTAGTTTTAGCTATTCTGTGACATTGTTGACATTGTTGACATTGTTGACATTGGTGGCATTAGTGGCATTAAATATATACTTTCGTTTCCTATCATGACCTTCTCTTGAAACCTCATTCCATTCATTCCACCATTCCATTATTTCCACTATATCCAATCTAGGTTTAACTGTTCAGTGGAATTAGTGGAGTTAATGGAATTAGTGGAGTTAATGGAATTAATGGAATTAAATATATATATATTGCGTTTTTGTGTCTTTTTAAATTGATAATCAATTCCATCAAAATATAGTAATAGCTCGTACTTATTAATCAGGCTACCTACTTTCCTCACATCATCATAAATAGGGCTGCCCATGTATTTACTGGCTGATACTATATCGCTGGCACTTCCTTCCCACTGTCCATCATGTTGAGCCAACAGCTTTTTAATGGTATGTACCACCGGGCTTTCATTGTATTCCTCAAGTAATCGTTGGTTATTAACTTCCTCCTCCGTTCCTACATACTCCCATTGAAAAGTCTTTTTATTGAAACGGATTTTCAGCTTGATACTCTCCATATCCCTCCCGGTAATGTATAGCGTACCTTCCTCGGAATACCTATCCTCTTTCGATATTACCCATGCCACATCCAGAGCACCCATAACGCCAACAGATCCTGACAACTCATTAAATACGTCTGTTGGGTCTTTCATCTTCCTGGTATGGTGAATCAGAAGAATAGCAATATTGTTGGCATCTGATAGCTTCTTTAAAGCCTTAAAATCCTCATAATCTCTATCGTAGCCACTTTGACCGCTTTTGCCCGGCTGCCTAATCATCTGAAACACATCAACGACAATCAGCTTAATGGCTGGATGTTGCTTTAACTGATCAACCATCTGTTCTTCAAACCCTTCCCCAATCCGTTTAACCCCATCTTCAGAAGTAAGAATATGAAGCCCTTCCGGGGGATTCTCCCCTTGAAGTATTTGCTTTAGTCGGGTTTTGGGTCTGCGTTTTGTACTTTCTAAATCCAGATACAGGCATTCATATTTTACACAGCCATGCTTGAGAAATTCTCTACCTAAACAGATACAATTACACATTCCCAAAGCCATATAGCTTTTATAATATTTACTCGGTGCGCCAATCATTCCAAGGCCAACAGGCAACAGCTTTTCAATCAACCATTCTATTGGTGGTATGTCTGCTTTCATCAATTCTGCGGCGGTAATTGCCTTAAGCATTGGCGGCGGTGGTTTTATCGATCTTGCCTTTCCTCTGTCGCATACGGCCGGAGCCTTTCTGCTTAACTGCTGCTGTTCATGCTCTGCAATAATCTCAGCAACTCTCTGTCGCTCTTCTGGAGTAAGTCCTGTGTTCTCCTTTTCCGTAACTCCTCACCTTCCTTTCTTTCGTGTTTCTCAACCTTCTTTTTAAACTCTTCATTCCAAAATTTAGACCATTTCTGGGCTACTGGCTTAATCTGCTCCCTCCACTGTTTTTCATATTCCTCTACGGTGGTATGATAATATTCCTCTGCCCTGCTGCATCCGGCATCATTCAATATTTTTATGACTATATCGCTAAAGCCGGGCTCTGTAATGGTGAAGCCGTAGACCTTCAGGAAGAAAGCCCTATCCAGTTTCATCCCTGGCTTAATGCTGGCCAAAAGCTCCTCACGCTTCGTCATTGACAAGACCCTCTGCAGGCTCCGAATTGCCCCCAAAGAACCGCTGTGCCACATAAGCCTGACTTACTCTACCCCGAATGACTAAAAAGCCTTTCTGGGTCAATTCAGCGTTCATCTGACGTATGAGTTTATATCCCATGCTTTCCGACACTCCCAAAACTTCCCCAAGTTGCTTAGCGTTGTACGTTGCTATGCTCATGTTGCCCCTCCTTTTTCTCAATCCGCTTAAGCCCCTCCATAATGCCCTGAAGAGCATCTTCTTCTAAGTAGCTGGATACTGCATATTGCTTATCCAACTCATGCAATATGATTCTTGCTTTTTCTTCAATGGTCATGCTATTCCCTCCTTCCTACTGTTCCTCTTCGTAGTCCTCACCATCGCACAAGCATTCTTGCATAGATATTTCAAAATCATCCATATTAGGGAAATGTATGTAGCGATAACGACAAGTTGCACAGTCATAGTATTTTCCTTCCATAATGCTTTCCTCCTATTCAATAATTTCGGTTACGTCACAGCCTAAGGCTGCAGCCAATCTTCCAGCACATATATACGTGATTTTTCGGCTGTTGAGAATAGTATTCATCCTTGCCCGGCTTACTCCGTAGGATTCTGCCAGCTGTGTAACTGTCCATTGCTTTCTGGCCAGTGCGAGATTGATTTTTTCTCTGCTTAATTCCATTGTTTCACCTCCTTCTTTTTAACACCATATCGGTGTTTTATATTGACACTTTAACACCTTTATGCTATATTGTCAATGACGAGTTGAAAAAATTACACCGATTTGCTATTATCTTCTTATTAGAAAGGAGATAATTATGACAAATTTCCCGCATAGATTGAAGGAGTTAAGAAAAGGACTTGGACTTACACAGCAAGAACTTGCCGACCTTTTAAATGTATCTCAGAATGCTATTTATAACTGGGAAAATGGAAAGCGACAGCCGCGACTTGAGCAATTACGAAAAATTTCAGAATACTTTAATGTTCCTTTATATGAATTAATAAGTGAAATGGTTGATTTTTGGGGTCATGTATCACCAGAAGAAATAGTAAAAGACTTAACTTTTGATAGTTTGATGCCAGATGACATTATTCCCGTATCAGATATACAAGAGCAAAAAATAATTACCGATTTTAGACAACTTAATGGCTGTGGAAAAATGGAAGCCATCAAACGCATAGAAGAATTAACCGAAATTACCAGATATACCAACACAGGGGAGTAACGAAATGTGACACCCTTTTTCCCAAAAATGGGAAAAACAGCACCATGGAAATATAATATGCTTACCGGGGTAGCCGGAGGACGTGCTTCCACCTGTTCCGAGCCTGTTCGGAAAGGGGTGGTGCTTATGTATGTAACTTGGAGTGAGTTAATCGCCTTTGTTGCCATGCTGACAGGCATAATAGCCTTAATCGTGCAAATACATAAAAAATAGCCGTCCTGACCCTGAGAAAGTCGACAGCTATTTTTTAGTTAGTTTTATTTTCGCCGGGACAGGTGAGGTACATTCACCTTCCGACTATCCTGTTAAGCATATTATAGCCCATATCCATGGATTTTACAAGCAAAAAACCGCCCCGGTGTTACCAGCACCAGAGCGGTAAAGTATAGATTTTACCGAGTAACCGGAAATCTACGAAAGGAGTGATGCCAAGGGAATTAATTCTTAACCTTGTGTTATCTATGCTTGCAGAGCTGCTTGTTTATATCCTCTGCAAATATATAGATGAACTCTTTAAATAAAATTGTTATAGCAAATTAATTTTAGCACAATCTAGCTACTTTGCAAAGTCTATACATTAAAACCGCTCTCGGCGGCAACCAAGAGCGGTAAGGAACTATACCGGAAGAACCGATATAACTCACCCTCAACAAGTGAAATTATATCATTCTCCCGGTAAAAATACAAGCTACCGGGCA
>JBJELR010000319.1:0-7378 GCA_051879255.1 Lachnospiraceae bacterium
ACTGCCATATATCTTTCTTTAATGGGAACCAAAGACCTGATGTGTTACACCCCGGAATATGAGGAAACAGTGGGAAAGCTGATTTCGTACATTGAGGAAAAAATCAAGGGACAAAGGGAGCAGGCCAGATATGACCAGATTATGGGGGAAGCCTATGGGGAAATCCAGGATGCAGAGGTGAAAATGCAGCAGGAATTCGTCGATGCCGAGAGGGAACTTGAGGATGCCCGTAAGGAAATTGAACAGTCCCGTCAGGAACTTGAGGATGCCAGAAAAGAGATTCAGGAGGGAAAACAAGAGCTCTCCAATAAGGAGCAGGAGGCATACGACCAAATTGCTGAGGCAAGGGCGCAGATAGAGGAGGGTTATCGGAAGCTGGCAGAGGGCGAGCAGGAGATAAAGGAGGCAGATGCTAAACTCTATGATGGAAACATACAGTTGGCCAGAGGGCGGGCAGAGCTGGAGGAAAAGGAAGCAAAGGCCAGAGAAGAAATTGCCAGGGGAGAAGCAGCCCTGGCAGCAAAGCGGGAGGAAAATACAAGGGCGAAAGAAGTTCTGATCGGTCAGGTGGCTCAAGTATCGGAACCCTTTGGGGAATTCTGGCCTGCAGATAGCTGGAATGCCTATATAGTTTCGGCAGTAGAGGTACTTATGCCCATGCTGGCAGCACAGCAGGGGACAGAAGGGATGACTCAGGAGCAGCAGGCGGCGCTGGTTCAGGCTGCTATTGGACAAATGACTGCCGGGCAGCCAGAGGTGGTGGACAGGTTCAATCAGGATTTTGGTGCCCTGATTGCCGTTGATCCTACGCAGGACGCGCAGATGTTTATAGAGCAGATAACTGGACTTGCTCTGTCTACCGCTATGGTGGAAGCAACTGCCCGAATATTGGAGCAGGCAGCAGAGACTCTGGCGGCACAGAAAGCCTATGCAGAAAGTCAGCTGGCAGCAGGCTGGGAGGCCATCGCAAAGGGGGAGGAGGAAGCGGCAGCAGCCACAGCCAGGATTCATGCAGGAAAAAAAGAACTGGAGGAAAATCGTCAGAAGCTGGTCGATGCACTTCGTGAAGTAGAGGAGAATGAACAAAAGGCAGCCGGTGAATTTGCTGATGCCAGGGTAAAGCTGGCAGAGGGAGAACAGGAACTGCTTGAAGGAGAACAGAAGCTGCTTGAGGGTCAGCAGGAGTTTGATGAAGGGCTGGCAAAATACAGAGAGGAAAAAAGAAAGGCAGAGGATGAACTGGCAGAAGCCAAAGCAGAGGTAGAAAAGCTGGATATGACCAAATGGTATGTCCAGGACAGAACCTCTCTCAGTGGATATGTAAATGTGGAAAGTGATACCGCCTCCATTGAATCTCTGGCCTCTGTGTTTACGGTGGTATTTTTTATCGTGGCTATTCTCATCAGTCTGACCACAGTTACCCGTATGGTAGAGGAAGAACGGGGATTGGTGGGAACCTATAAGGCTCTTGGTTTTACGGATACGGAAATTCGGAGAAAATATATGGTTTATGCACTTCTTGCCAGTCTGGCAGGAGGGGTATTGGGGGATTTCAGTGGCTTTGTGGTACTTCCTAAAATCCTGTTTTTGTTCTTTGATGTCATGTATCTGTTTCCCAACTACCTTTTGCAGTTTAGCTTAAGCTCCGGAAGTATGGGTTTGGTTTTGTTTATGGCAGGCATCGTGGGAGCAGCACTTTGGGCCTGTGAAGCAGAGCTTAAATTAATGCCGGCACAGCTAATGCGGCCTAAGGCACCCGGTCTTGGCTCCCGGGTTTTTCTGGAAAGAATCACTCCCTTATGGAAACGTCTTTCTTTCCTGAATAAGGTAACAGCCAGAAACCTTTTCCGCTATAAAAAGAGAATGCTGATGACGATTCTGGGCATTGCCGGGTGTGCCGCATTGGTGCTTTTCGGCTTTGCCATTAAGGATTCTGTTGCTGAGCTGATGCCGCTGCAGTATGAGCAGGTTTATCAATATGACCTTTTGGCAGCAGTCGCATCACAGGATAATGAAAAGCTTATAGACTATATGGAAAAAAGTAGTGAAGTAGAAGAATACCTGAATATTCAAGTGGAAACGGTGAAGCTGAAAAACGCCCAGGGAGCCACTGAAAAAGTGCAGATCATGGTTTTTCCCACAGGAGCAGACGTGAGCACTTATGTGGCGATAACCAATGGAGCCGGCGAAACCGTAAGCCTGCCTAAGGAAGGGATTTGCCTGACGGAAAATGCAGCTAAAACCCTGGGACTGAAACCGGGAGACACTGTTCTTATGCAGAAGCTGGATTTGCAGGAAAGTCAGGTACAGGTGATCAAGCTGGTAAGAAACTATTTGGGAAATAATCTTTATCTGTCCAGAGAGGCTTATGAGGCCGCCTTTGGAGAATATTCCCCTAACGGAATTTTGGCAAATCTGAAAGAAGGATTTACGGAGCAGACAGGTTTTTCAGATACGCTGTCCAAGGAGGACTGGATACTTTCCTGTGTCAGTACACAGGAATTGAAGGAAGGGTTCTCTAGCGCCTTTACGTTGATTAATCTTGTGGTCTATGTAGTACTGGTACTGGCAGCAGGTCTGGCCTTTGTGGTGCTGTTCACTTTGGCGACTACCAATATTTCTGAACGGATTCGAGAACTTTCCACCATTAAGGTATTAGGTTTTTTTGACCGGGAAGTGCATTTATATGTAAATAAAGAAACTCTGATTCTCACCGGAATCGGTATCCTCCTGGGATTGCCCATAGGGGCTGTGATGAGCAGTACACTGACCGATATACTGGATATGCCCTCTATTTTTTTTGCAGTGACTATTTATCCGAAAAGCTTTTTGTTTTCAGCAGGAATCTCTTTGATTTTCGCTTTGCTGGTACAGCTTTTGACGGATCGAAGCTTAGATAAAATCAATCCGGTGGAGGCCTTAAAGAGTGTAGAATAGCTTTGGCGTATTCTTTTGTTTGGGCAGGAGCGGTTGCATTTTACCAGGAATCAACTATAATGGACAAATAAGAACCCAAAAAGGAGATTACCGCAGATGAAACAGTATCTTAAGCAGCATAGAATCATCACAGATGGCGCTTTTGGCACCTATTATGCCCAGAAGTATAATACACTGGAGCTGCCGGAGCTTGCCAATACGCAGCATCCGGAGAGGGTTAAGGAAATTCACACAGAATATATTAAGGCGGGGGCAGATTTGATTCGTACCAATACCTTTTCCATGAACCGGGAAACCATGTCCGGAGACTGGGAGAGGGTGAGGGAGAATATTGAGGAGGGAATCCGGTTAGCCAAGGCTGCAGTAGAGGATGTGGGCAAGCAAATCTTTATTGCGGGAGATATTGGCCCCATAGGATTAGGAGAAACAGAAGAATATTGTGATTTGGTGAGAGTTTTTCTTCAGGGAGGAATTTCGGTAATTACCTTTGAAACCTTTGGCAGTCTGGAGGAGATTCTTCCGGCTATCCGATTGGCAAAGGAGATGGGAGCTACCGTTTTGGTTACCTTCAGTGTGAACCAGTTTGGATACAGCAATCAGGGTCTTAGTGCCAAAAAGCTTTTGGAAAAAGCCTTTACCATAGAGGCCATTGATGGAGTGGGATTAAACTGCGGTGTAGGTCCGGGACATATGGAAAAAGTCATGCAGGCCATAGAATGGAAGGAAGGAAAGTTTCTCATCGCCCTGCCCAATGCAGGTTACCCCAGACGGCAGAAAGGCTATTTGCTGTTTAATAACCAGCCAACCTATTTTGCGGATGTGGTAAAGGATATGGGGGAAAAATACGGGCTGGATATTGTGGGTGGCTGTTGTGGGACCACACCGACCTTTATCAGACATTTAGTGGAAACGATAGGGACTTGCCGAAAGAAGGAAGGAAGGACTGCTTCGGTGGAGGAGCGGGTACAGGTAGGAAGAAAAAGTAAAGCCTTTTTTCTGGATCATGAGGGAAGGGTGAAGCAAAAGAAGCTGATTGCGGTAGAACTGGCACCGCCCTTTAATGGAGAGGATGAGCAGCTATTGGCAGCAGCCTGGCAGCTAAAGGATTCCTATGTAGATGTTATTACTTTTCCGGACTCCCCCTCAGGAAGAACCAGAATTGATTCAGTGCTTATGGCAGCTAAGGTAAAAAGAGAAACCAATATTGCGGTAATGCCTCACATCTGTTGTCGGGATAAGAATGCCATTGCCATGCGTTCCTTGTTTTTGGGAGCCTCTATTAATGATATTCATAATATGCTGATCATTACCGGGGATCCCATCCCCTCCATAGAACGTCAGTCTACTAAAGGAGTATTCAACTTTGATGCGGTGGGGCTAATGCATATGGTCCAGGAGATGAACGAAGAAAAGATGACCCAGATCCCCATCAGCTATGGAGGAGCCATTAATCAGGGCAGGAGAAATCTGGAGGTGGAAATTGCACGTGTAAAGCGGAAAATGGAAGCGGGGGCAGAATTTTTTCTGACACAGCCTGTTTTCTCATCAGAAAGCGTAGACCGCCTATACCGGATTAAGCAGGAAACAGGAGCCCGTATTCTTTGTGGAATAATGCCTTTAGTGAGCCGGAGAAATGCGGAATTTATGAAAAATGAAATTCCCGGTGTTTCGGTACCTGAAAAAATTGTGGAGCGTTATCCTGAAACAGGAAAAAAGGAAGATGGAGAGGCGGTAGGAATAGCCATTGCCAGAGAAATGATTGAACTGACACAGGAGTTTGTAGATGGTTATTATTTTTCTTTTCCCTTTAACCGGGTATACCTGCTGGAGAAGATTTTGGGAGAACAGGGTGGTAAGTTTTAGAAATGGAGGGTCGGATGAAAAGCATAAGAAGAAATATAAACGGAATGTTATTGTGTATATTTGAAATATTAGTAGGAATATTGCTGCTTATCGATCCGGTGGCTTTCTCCTCCTTTATTATCATTGCCCTTGGAATTTTACTCATACTCGCAGGGACAGGCAGCATCATCAGTTATTTTCGAATGGAGCCGGAGGAGGCAGCTCTTAGCCAGAAGATGCTAAAGGGTCTGCTTTTTCTGGTGGCGGGGATATTTTGTGCGACAAAATCTAAATGGTTTATTTTTACGTTTCCGCTGCTTACGATTGTCTATGGTGTGGGAATTTTAATTGCAGGATTAGCCAAAATACAGTGGGCTGTTAATCTTCTTCGTATGAAAAGAGAAAAGTGGTTTTTGCCGGCCATTAGTGCCCTGGTGTCCCTTCTTTGTGCTATGCTCATTTTTGCCAATCCCTTTTCTGCCACAGAGGCTCTTTGGATATTTACGGGAGTATCTTTAATTGGAGAGGCAGTTTTTGATATCATTAGTCTGCTGCTCGGAGGGCGAAAAAAGGAAGAAAAGATATGGGATAATCCACAGGAGAATGAGGCTAAACAGGAAGTCGGCCAAAAGAGGTTGGAGAGTGACGAGAGCCGGGGAGAGAGCAGTTTGGTATGATTTATCTTCATCAATATGCCTCTCCTTTAGGAAAGATAATTATGGCAGCCAATGGAGAGAAGCTGACAGGCCTGTGGTTTGAGGGACAGAAGTATTTTGATACCACCATAGTTGAGGAAGGGGAAGAAAAGCAGCTTCCCATCTTTGAACAGGCCGGAGAGTGGCTGAATACCTATTTTCAAGGAAAAGACCCGGGATTTATCCCGTCTGTTCACTTGGAGGGGACTGCCTTTCGTAAACAGGTATGGAAGATTCTTCTGACCATTCCTTATGGACAGACAATGACCTATGGAGAAATTGCAGGGATAATTGCGCAAAATAGAGGACTTTCCAGGATGGCGGCTCGGGCAGTAGGTGCAGCGGCAGGAAGGAACCCTATTTCCCTGATTATACCCTGCCACAGAATAGTGGGAGCAGGAGGCAGTCTGACCGGATATGCAGGCGGGATAGAGAGGAAAGAAAAATTACTGGCTCTGGAAAAAGTAAAAGAGATTAGACGAGATAAGGGAATATCCTTGTAACTTGTAGAAATCAATCGTTTTCATCAAAAAATAAACAGGAGGGATTATGTATCAGGCAGCAACTTCACGTTATCAGTCCATGACCTACCAGCCTTGTGGCAGCAGTGGACTAAAATTACCGACCTTTTCTTTGGGGTTGTGGCACAACTTTGGACATCAGTTTTCTTTGGAAAAAATGAAGCAGTTAATCTTCACTTCCTTTGATCAGGGGATTACTCACTTCGATTTGGCAAATAACTATGGGCCGCCTCCGGGAAGTGCGGAAATAAACTTTGGACAAATCCTGAAGGAGGATTTATCTGCTTATCGGGATGAATTGGTCATCAGTACCAAGGCAGGTTATGAAATGTGGGATGGCCCTTATGGAAACTGGGGCAGCCGTAAGTATTTGTTGGCCAGTCTGGATCAGAGTCTGAAACGGATGGGACTGGATTATGTGGATATCTTTTACCACCATCGAATGGACCCGAACACTCCACTGGAAGAAACAATGGGTGCTCTGGCCCACGCAGTAAGTAGTGGAAAGGCTCTATATGTGGGGCTTTCAAATTATGATGGAGAGACAATGAAGAAGGCAGCTTCCATCCTGGAAGAACTGCATTGTCCCTTCATTATTAATCAGAATCGATACTCTATTTTCGATCGTACCATTGAAGAAAATGGGTTAAAAAAGGAAGCGGTAAAGCGAAAAAAGGGTATTATTGCCTTTAGCCCGCTGGCCCAGGGAATACTGACCGATCGTTATCTTGGGGGAATACCTGAGGACAGCCGAATAAAAACGGATGGAAGATTTTTAAAGGAAGCTGCTCTTGATGAGAAACGGCTGGATCAAATTCAGGCATTGAATGCTCTTGCTTTAAAACGAGGGCAAAGTCTTGCACAGATGGCTCTTGCCTGGATACTTCGGGATGGACAGGTTACCAGTGTGCTTATTGGAGCCTCCAGACCTTCTCAGATTCTGGATAATATAGGAGCATTGGAAAACAGCGGATTCTCCCAGGAAGAGCTGAAGCTGATTGAAGAACTAAGTTAATTGTCTCGGGGTTCATCGGGACATGGCAGAGAAGCTAAGTTAAAGTAAAAATCCCCCTGTACCGGAAAATCCGGCAGGGGGATTGCTGGTACAACAAATTTATTGGGGATAGACCCGGTTTTCCAGAGCTGCGACTCGCCGTTCCAGCAACTCAAAATTGCCCTTCTCCAGCAGAAGTATACGGTAGAATTGGCCTAGTTCATCCAGATTTTCCTGCATTTTGTCCATTCTCCGGGTCAGTCGGGTTTCCACTCGGTCAAGTTCTTCGAGAAGCAGGTTCTCGCTTTCGGCAAAGCGCTTGTCAAGAATGGCTTCCCATTTTTTATCCTGCATGGCAAAACGCTTGTCAAGAATGGCCTCCCATTTTT
>JBJELR010000320.1:0-7376 GCA_051879255.1 Lachnospiraceae bacterium
ACAAACGCGATAATCTATACTCTTTTGGCCTATATGTGCTGCCAGATTCCGACATGGATATCCAGATGGACTATGTATACGACATATTATAGTAGCATAGGAGAGTTTTTATTATATCTTTTCACCGCATTTATTACATTATGGATAATCGTAAAATACGCAGCAGCTCCAATATATGAGTTGTTGCAGGGGTCAAAAGCATCAACCCTGGTTATAGGAATTGTGCCGGTCACATACTATTTCTTTGATTATTATACAACTGTGTGGACAAAGGTGCTGTACACAGCCAATTACCATGTGGCACAGTTTATGCCCTCTGTAATATGTGTGGTATATCTTGTTTTTGCAGTGGTGTTTAGTTATGAGCAGAAACGAAGAATAGAAGCAATGGAAGAAAGAACCATACTTGAAAATGAATTATACATAGTAGAAACTGAGATCAAGAGTTTAAGAGAGGTATCAAGAATAACAAGAATTCATAGACATGACATGCGGCATCATCTGGCGTTGGTTTTGCATTTAATAGAAGAAAACCATATAGAGGAGGCCCGGGAATATATTCAGGAGAATATAGAGAGGATAGATCAATTTACTCCTCATCGATTCTGTGATATGGAAATGCTGAATCTGATTCTTTCGCATTTTGCAGGACAGGCAGAAGAAATGAAAGCTCAATATTGTTTTCATGTTGAGTTGCCCGATAAGATACCGCTTACTAAACCGGAGCTGTGTGCGATGGTATCAAATGCCTTAGAAAATGCCTTTCATGCAGTGGGAGAGCTGCCGGAGAGGGAAAGATTCGTGGACGTAAGACTGTGTAAGTTCAAGGGAAAACTGCTGTTTTCCGTAGACAATTCCTGTAATGACAAGATTCAAGCAGCAGGTAACAGGCCGAACCTTGATAAGGCTGGGCATGGGTATGGCACACGAAGTATCATGACTATTGCTAATGAACATAATGGCATGGCAGTATTTCAGTCAGAAAATGGAAAGTTTTCCCTGATGGTAATGATACCATTATAATCCCTTTTTATTTTCTTATGGCTGAATGAAGGTGTTCGATATATTGCTTTTGAACAATATGCAACAGGTTTCGTGAAATAGGAACTTCATCTCCTGTAAGGGTAATAAAACTCTTTTGCTTCAGGGCTTTCATTAAATCCATGTTTATCAGATAAGAACGATGGATTTTGAGAAATTCCGGGTGACTGAGCAGAGTATTTTCATAATCGGAAAGACGCCCTGTTATGGACTTAACAGTTCCGTCAATCAAATGAAATGACAAAGTGCGGTTACTAACCTCTACAAATTCTATCTGTGAAAGGGAAAGAACATAAATAGCCTTTGAGGCTTGAAGTATGATGGATTTCTCCAGAGTAGTTTCTGTCATTGCATAGGCTTTATCCAAGGTCTTGAATAAAGCTTTCTGATCTATGGGCTTCATTAAATAATCAAAGGCATGTACTCTGTAGCTCTCTACTGCAAATTCCTGACTGTTGGTAAGAAAAATAATGGGTATCTTTTCGTTAGTTTCCCTAATTTCTCTGGCAGTCTGGATTCCGGTAAATCCGGGCATCAGGATATCTAAAAGTAAAATATCATAAAGCTGAATAGTTTTGGAGGCCAGCAGCTCCAGGCCATTGGGATAAACATCATATTGAATATACTCACCGGCCGGAGTGCGGTAAGAATCCAAAGCTGCAGTGAGTATATTTTGTTGTCTGGTGTCGTCTTCACAAATTGCAATTTTCATAGTGTCAGTTTACAATAATCCATGAGCTACTCTTTTAGTATCCAATCCATCCTTCTTTAAACTATCTAGTTCCAGGTAGATTTTTTGGGCAAATTCAATAGAGTGCTGCTCCTTTTCCTTATTCATAAATACAGTGTCATAACCCTCATCGTGTTCTGCCAGCATCCCTATGTAGGATAGTTGAGAATGCTTACAAAAACGCCTCATTCCGATTTCCCATAAATCAGCGCCTTTTTCCAGGGGATAACCGCAGGTGGTAATAAGAGCAACCTTTTTCCCCTTCCATAAAGCAGGTCCCTTCGTATCACCATAATATTTATTCATCCCATAGACAAGCCGATCCAGCAGGGCTTTCATAGGTGGTGTACAGAACCAGGAATAAATGGGGGTTGCCAACACCAAAAGGTCACAGTTAAGAATCCGGTGAGCCAGATCCTTGGCATCATCCTGAATCCGGCAGTTGAACCCGGACCAATCCCTCTGACAAGCCCGGCAGGCTGTGCAGGAAGCGATTTTCTTCTCATACAGTCGGATTGTTTCATGATTGCAGCCCAATTTATCCAATTCCTTGCAAAAAGGTGATAATAATGCGGCTGTGTTTCCGTTCTTTCGCGGACTTCCCATTAAAATGCAGACATTCATTTCCGGGGGACCTCCTCTCCAAAAGCTGTACCCATAGCGTACAGACCATTTCTCCATCAATGGACAAAAGAATTTGTTATTTCTAAAAACCAACTATAACTATAATAATGCTGATTGTTTGTTCTGTCAAAAGTATTTATGGAAGGTAGCTTTGTTTTTTCCCTGATAGATAGTGAACATATTTTTCTGAAATGATAAAATAAAAAAGACAGATTTTCTAAGCCAATATAATCTAAATGTGCTATAATATAAAAATCAGTGTAACTGATTCAGAACCCCATTCGCCATTTATTCAGCCAGGAATCGTTGACGATTCAGAACGGAGGAAAAGTTGCAAATCACCATGATTTCCAATTATATCAACCATCATCAGCTTCCCTTTTCCCAGGCTCTTTATGAACGGCTGGGAGAGGGCTATAGGTTCATCCAGACAGAACCCATGGAAGAAGAACGGATAGCCATGGGCTGGGGACTGGAGGCAGAAAAGCTGCCCTATGTGGTTTTTTTGCAGAAAGAGCCGGAATATGTGAAAAAGCTGATTGAGGAAAGCGACATCCTTCTGGCAGGCTGGACAAAACGGGAGGATTTGCTTACGGCAAGACTTAACAGCCATAAGCTGACCCTTAGAATCAGTGAACGATTGTATCGGGAGGGACAGTGGAAGGCCATTTCGCCCAGAGGTCTTATGCAAAAATACAGAGAACATATTCGCTATCGAAAAGCTTCCATATATTTGCTTTGTGCCGGAGCCTATGTGGCTTCAGATTTTGCCCTGATCAAGGCCTATCCGGGAAAAAAATTCAAGTTTGGCTATTTTCCCGAAATGAAGACCTTTACACCAAAGGAATTGGAGGAAAATCATTTTTGGGGGAGTAAGCCTAAGGAGGTGGAGCTTCAGCTTGTCTGGGCAGGGCGGTTTCTTCCCCTAAAGCATCCTGAGTTTGCCCTGAGGGCAGCAGCAAGGCTTAAGGAAAAAGGCTATCCCTTTCATCTGCATCTGATCGGAGGCGGAGAAATGGAGAAGGAGCTAAAAGCCTATACTAAAGAAAATGACCTGGACAGCCAGGTAACCTTTTACGGCTTTTTACCGCCCCGGGAGGTAAGAAAAATCATGGAAAAAAGCCATATTCATCTATTTACCAGCAATCATCTGGAGGGTTGGGGAGCAGTGGTGAATGAGGCCATGAACAGCGGATGCGTGGAGGTGGCAAGCAGCAGGGCAGGAGCAGTCCCTTTTCTAATCCGCCATGGACAAAATGGTTTAGTTTATGAGAGGGATAGCTTTGAAGCTATGTTTACCCAGATAGAATATTTATTTACCCATCCTAAACAGGGCGGAATAATGGGAAGAAAAGCCTATGAAACCATCACCGGTGAATGGAATGCCCGGATGGCAGCAGCCCGGCTTCTGGAATTTTATGAACAATGGAAACAGGGAGACATTAAGCCTCCTGCCACAGGGCCATTCAGTACAGCAAAGGTGATGGCACCAAAATGAGAGCAGGGCAAAAGGAAGGAGCAGAGGAAAGGTGATGCTGCAAGCAAAACCATTAATCAGTATAATCATTCCGGTATACAATACCAGAGATTGTTTGAAAAAATGCGTGGATAGCTGTATTCATCAGACCTATTCACATCTGGAGATACTTCTGGTGAATGACGGCTCTACTGACGGAAGCGGGGAGCTTTGTGAGGCATTGGCTAAGGAGGATGAGAGAATTCGGGTATTTCATCAGAAAAACGGGGGATCCTCCTTGGCCAGAAATTTGGGAATGAAAGAGGCCAGGGGAGAATATCTGGGCTTTGTGGACAGCGATGATTTTATTGAGCCTGCCATGTATGAGAGGCTGGTAGAGACCGTCATCACCCATCAGATACCTATTGCACAGGTTTCCAGAGATGAAATCGATGCCGCCGGCAACCGCCTCCCGGATGTATGCAAACCGCCCAAGGAAGCCTGCCTTTGTGAAAGTGAAGCCTTTTTGAAGGAGCTTTTACTTCATCGGGGAGATTGCTCCTTTTGTACGAAGCTGATTCATCGAAGCCTTTTGGAGAACAGAAGCTTTCCGGTGGGAAAGCTGAATGAGGATTTCTTTCTGCTGCTGCAGCTATTGCCTAGGGTGAAGGGTATTTATGTTCTGCCCCAGCAGGACTATCATGTGTTTTACCGAATAGGAAGTAATACCCGTAAAAAGGATAAGAACGATTTTTCCAGAGTATTTACTGATATTGTGGAGAATGCGGATGTGGCCATGGAGCTGGTGAGGAAATACTATCCGTATTTGAGGCAGGTGGGGATAAGGTTTGGTCTTTACCAGAGACTGGATTATATGCTCCATATTCCCCTTTCGCAGATGAGGCAAGATAACCCTTTCTATGGCGAGGTAAAAAAATACCTGCGCCGCCACCTTTGGGATACTTTGACGAACCCTTACCTGACAGCAAAAAACAAAAGCTACCTTTTTTTACTTACTTTAGCACCCAAAACGGTAAGATGGCTGCATAGCCTGAAGCTGCATGGCTTGGCATAAAAAGTCCTGGCATAAAAAGTAGACAATAACCCTACCTAAAATGCTTTGATTATGCTATAATCTACGGGATATCAGTAAAAAATAATACCGAAGGGATAAATTTGGTGCGAAAAATAACTTCGGAATGAGAGGAAACTATGTTAAATAATAAGACTATTTTAGTAACCGGAGGTACAGGCTCCTTTGGTAAATGCTTTACCAGATACGTGCTGGAGCATTATACTCCTAAAAAAATCATTATTTATTCCAGGGATGAGTTTAAGCAATGGATGATGGCCAACGAATTTAAGGAGCATACAAAGAAGCTTCGCTTTTTTATTGGTGACGTGCGGGACTTAGAGCGAATGAAAAGAGCCTTGGTGGGTGTGGATTATATCATCCATGCGGCAGCCATGAAGCAGGTTCCGGCCTGTGAATATAATCCCAATGAGGCCATCAAAACGAATATTCAGGGGGCCCAGAATGTTATTGAGGCTGCTCTGGACAGCCCCACAGTAAAGAAGGTGGTGGCTTTATCGACGGATAAGGCAGTAAACCCTGTGAACCTCTATGGGGGAACCAAGCTGGTAAGTGACAAGCTGTTTATTGCGGCCAATGCTTATGCCGGAGTAAGGGATATTAATTTTTCCATTGTTCGTTATGGGAATGTGGCAGGTAGTCGGGGCTCTGTTATTCCCTTTTTCCATAAGATCATTCAAGATGGAGGAACCAGCCTTCCTATTACGGATTATCGGATGACCCGGTTCTGGATCAGTCTTACTCAAGGTGTAGAGCTGGTCATTAAGGCTTTGGAGGAGGCTACCGGTGGAGAAACCTTCATCAGTAAAATTCCCTCCTTTAAGATTACAGATTTGGCCCAGGCTATGCTTCCCGGCTGTGATATGCCTGAGGTGGGGATTCGTGAGGGCGAAAAACTGCACGAAATCATGGTAACCGTAGAGGACTCTCTGACCACCTATGAATACGACAATCATTTTATTGTGTATCCCCAGATGGTCTGGAATGATAAGCAAAAGCCTAACATGAGTGGGAAAAAGGTTCCCGATGGCTTTTCCTACAGCTCAGGCAATAATAATGAATGGCTGAGTGTGGAGGAAATTCGTGAACGGTTAAAGACGGTGGACTTGGAGAAATAGAATTCTCTGCCCGGATAGAAAAGGCTTGAGAATGGAGGAAAAAATGGACAAACCGGCAGTTGCAGGCGGGACACCCGTCAGGGAAACAAAACTTTATTATGGCCATCAATACATTGATGAGGCAGACATTCAGGCAGTGGTAGAGGTGTTAAAAAGCGACTATCTTACCTGTGGACCGAAAATCACTGAGCTGGAAAAGAAGCTCTGTTCTCTTACGGGCGCTAAGTATGCGGTAGTTTGCAGCAACGGTACAGCAGCACTCCATTTGGCCTGTATGGCAGCAGGTGTGGAGCCCGGGGATGAAGTGATTACCACTCCCATCACCTTTGCGGCCAGTGCCAACTGTGCACTTTATTGTGGAGCAAGGCCGGTATTTGCTGACATTCATGAGAACACCTATAATATTGACCCTGATCAGGTCAGGGCACTTACCACAAAGAAAACGAAGGCAGTGGTAGCAGTAGACTTCACCGGGCAGTCGGTGGAGCTGGATGAGCTTTTAGACCATTGCCGGAAAAATGGACTGGTCTTGATTGAAGACGGAGCCCATGTTATTGGAACGAAGTATAAGGGAAGGCCTAACGGCTCAATAGCGGATATGACTACCTTCAGCTTTCACCCGGTAAAAACCGTTACCGGAGGAGAAGGTGGGGCGGTGCTGACTAATAGTGAGGAGTATTATCAAAAGCTTTTGCTTTTTCGTGCCCATGGAATTACCAGAGAGGAAGCCTTAATGGAAGAAGAACCTCATGGAGGATGGTATTATGAGCAGCTTGCCCTGGGTTATAACTATCGGATGACCGATATTCAGGCAGGACTGGTCATCAGCCAGTTGGATAAGCTGCCTCTGTTTTCAGCAAGAAGAAAAGAAATTGTAGCCAGGTACAATGAGGCTTTTTCCGGTATGCCTCAGCTAAAGGTACAGCAGGAGATACCGGAATCGGATACCACCAGGCACCTTTATATTTTGCGGCTTTGCCCGGAAAAATTAAGAATTAACCGGAGAGAATTTTTTGATGCCATGGCGGCAGAGAACATTATGTGCAATGTACATTATATACCGGTTTACTATTTTCCCCACTATCAACGTCTGGGTTATGAAAAAGGTTTATGCCCCAGGGCTGAGAAGCTGTATGAAGAAATGTTGAGCCTTCCTCTTTATTATGCCATGAGTGATAAAGATGTGGAAGATGTGATTCTGGCAGTGAAAAAGATTGTGGAATATTATGATACCAGGGTCAAAAGGTCTGAACCCACATGAGCTTGCTCAAATGTGGGTGAATGTCCTTGAGACCCGCCAAAATATGAGCTTAA
>JBJELR010000321.1:0-7365 GCA_051879255.1 Lachnospiraceae bacterium
AGAAACCAATTTTCCACCTGGTCAGGATATGTATGCTTCCTGTGTATATGAAAAAGCAGGAAGCCTTTTGCAGGACTGGTTGGAAAAAGGCTATTTAATACAGGAAGAAAAACAGGTTTATTATCTTTATGAGCTTACCATGAAGGGGCGGGTACAGACGGGAATAGTAGCCGTTGCTTCGGTAGATGATTATAACAATCAGGTTATCAAAAAGCATGAAAATACCAGAAGTGACAAGGAATTGGACCGTATCCATCATATTGAAGGCTGCGGAATGCAGACCGGGCCTATTTTTCTGGCTTACCGGGACAAACAGGTATTGAATTCCTTAATAGAAAAGGTTAAGGAGAGGAACCCGCTTTATGATTTTACCAAAGAGGATGGGGTACGTCACCGGGGATTTATCATCGATCAGGAGGAGGAGATCAGAACCATTGAGGATGCGTTTGGATCCATTGACCAGATTTATATCGCCGATGGACACCATCGTTGTGCTTCAGCCGTAAAGGTATGCATGGATAAGAGAGCTATGAATCCGGAGTATACAGGAGAGGAGGCATATCATTATTTCCTGTCTGTCTTATTTCCTCAAAGTCAGTTGGAAATCTTAGACTATAATCGGGTAGTAAAGGATTTAAATGGATTGACTGAGGCACAATTTCTGGATAAACTGGCTCAAAACTTTCAGATAGAAAAGCAGGAAAACAGAATCAGTCCCAGTCGGAAAGGACAATGGGGAATGTACTTGGGAGAAAGCTGGTATCTGCTGACCTTAAAGGAGAGTGTACCGGTTTTGCAGGATCCTGTACATACTTTGGATGTGTCGATTTTGCAGGACTACTGTCTGGCCCCTATTTTAGGGATTGATAATCCTAAAACGGATAAGCGGATTGATTTTATCGGTGGGATTCGGGGAATTGAAGAATTGGAAAGAAGAGTACACAAGGATTGTAAGGTAGCCTTTTCGTTAAAAGCCACCTCCATGGATGAGCTTTTTGCGGTGGCCGACCAGGGACTTCTGATGCCGCCTAAATCTACCTGGTTTGAACCAAAGTTAAGAAGTGGTTTATTTTTACATAAGCTATAGGAGGTTATGGGATGAAAGAAAAGCTGTATCAGTTAATGAACTGGCCTAAAATTGAAGGAATCATCTACTCGGAGGAAAATCATCCGGAAGAAATTTTAGGGCCTCATGTGGTAGGAAACAGCATTCTCTACCAGGCATTTTTTCCCTTTGCCAAAAAGGTAACCCTGGTTTTGGAAGAAAAGGGACGCAGGATAGTCATGGATGAAGCTGATGAAGCAGGATTTTTCGCTGCATCTACTGTAGGGAAAACGATTCCCTCTTACCACTATGAGCTTTTAGGGATGGATGGAACAACAAGAAAACTGAAGGATCCCTATGCCTTTCCGGTAGTTTTGGAAGCTAATGAAGTGAAAAAGTTTCAAGGCGGTATTCACTATAAGCTGCATAAGCTGTTGGGCAGTTGTGTGACCACTGTCAATGGTGTGTCGGGACTTCGCTTTGTGGTTTGGATGCCTCAGGCAGTAAGGGTGAGTATTGTCGGTGAATTTAATCATTGGGATGGAAGGGTATATCCCATGAGCCGGGTGGAAAATTCTGATTTGTTTACCTTGTTCATTCCTGAACTTACCGGAATGACACCTTATCAGTATGAGGTAAAATTTCCGGGAGACAGAATCCTTTTGCAGGAGGATTATTTTGCTGCCCCTGTTCAGATAGAAGACAAAGTCTGCTCCTACTGTTATCAGGAGGGAGAGTTTTCCTGGAAGGGTGATTCCTTTTTCACAGAAAGAAACAAGTTAAAGAATAGTCTTTTTCTCTACGAAGCCAAACGGGAGGAGCTGCTTGAACCAAAGAAATTGGTTAAAAGACTGAAGGAAGAGGGATATACTCATTTGCTTCTGCCGGAAACTACAGGAGGAAAGCATTTCTATGAGTTTTCTCTTGGTTTTGCCAGGACATATAAATTGAAGGAGCTAATCAGTCAGTTCCACCAATCCGGCATGGGTGTTTTACTGCAATGGGATATCAGTGGAATCCATGATTGTGGCCAGAAGGAGTACAGTAATTTCTATTTGGCCAATGTATTGTATATCGTTAATCACTATCATCTGGATGGAGTGGTATTCTCTCAAATGGCTTCTTTACTGTATTTGGACTATGGGAAAACAGCAGGCCAGTGGAGACCCAATATTTATGGTGGAAATGAAAACCTGGAGGCAGTAGAATGGCTGAAGCATATGGTCAGCATTTTACGAAAGAAATGTGAGGGGATTTTAGTAATTGCCAATCTGGATGCCATTTGGCCGGGGGTAACGGATGATTTGGATCAGGGTGGCCTGGGCTTTGATTACCGATACGATACGGATTTTACCAAGGATTACCTTTCCTATTTAGAATGTGACCCGTATTTTCGTTCCGGGATTCATGGAAAAATCACCGGACGTATGCTTTATGCTTATCGGGAACATTTTATTATGGATTTTGGCCAGAAGGCTGACAGAAATTTATGGGAAAGAATTCCGGGAGAAGATGAAGATAAATTCAAGACCATGAAATTGGCCTTGGCCTATCCCATATTTTTACCGGGAAAACTGCTTTCTTCCCTTTTTGTCCCCACTGCTTACCAAAAATCCTTCAGGCAGATACTTAAGGAAAGCCGAACCTGGAATCATACTCTTTCTCCGCTGGAGTCGGAAGATTTACGAGAAGAAAATTTTCAATGGATAAACTGCTTTCAGCATAATGACTGTACCGTCAGCTTTTTTAGACAAACACAGGATGGAAATGGAATTGTACTGGTGGCAGCAAATTTTGCCAATGCACCTAAGGAGGATTTTACGCTTGGTGTCCCTTATGAAGGAAAATATAAGCTGTTCTTTCATACAGAGAGCACAGCCTATGGGGGGAAGGTAAATCCCAATCAACCACTCTTATACAGTGATGAACAGGAATGGGATGGCTTTAAGCAATCCATTACGTTGACGCTGGAGGCCCTTTCCCTTCAGGCTTATGTTCTGGTACCTTATACGGAGGAGGAAATTTATGAGATTGCCCGAAGAAAGGCAGAGGCCATTCGCCTCAAGTTGGAGCAGGAGGCCAGAGATAAGGCCAATCAGTTGAAAAAAAGCAGTTTGAAGGATACTCTTGCGCTTCAGGTAGAAAAATGCCAGGAGGCCATTTCCCAAGGCAGTGAGAGCAAAAGAAAGCTGGAATCAAAACAGCGACAGAAGCGGGCAGAAAGCAGCACTATTAAATAATCTGTCGGGGTAAAGGGCTGAAGATTTGGCCGGAGTATGCAATAGAATGGAGGTAGAAATGGAAGAAATTGATATTGGAATCATTGAACGTTTCCTGCAACAGTTACCGGAGAAAACCTTTCATCTGGCTCTTCGTGTGGTGTTAGCCCTGGTGGTTTTCTTTATTGGCATACAGATGATTAAGCTTGTCCGAAAAGTGGTGAAAAAATCTTTGGACAGAGCACGTGCAGATGTAGGGGTAATTCAATTTCTGGACTCCTTTATTAAGATTGGTCTATATGTGGTTTTAATTATGTTTATCTTGACCGGCTTTGGAATCGATACGGCAAGTATTATCGCTGTTCTTGGTTCTGCCGGAGTTGCCATTGGACTGGCAGTACAGGGAAGCCTGTCTAATCTGGCGGGAGGAATATTGATTCTACTGTTAAAGCCTTTTAGAGTAGGGGATTATATCATTGAGGATACCAATAAAAATGAGGGGACAGTTTCTGAAATTCAGATTTTTTATACTAAGCTGACCACCTCGGATAATCGAATTATTGTTCTTCCCAATGGAGCATTGGCTAATTCCAGTCTAACTAATGTGACCGATACTCCTAATCGGCGGGCAGAAATAATGGTGGGAATTTCCTATGACAGTGATATCCGAAAAGCTAAAGAAGTGCTTTTGGCACTTTTGGAAAAGGAGGAAAAGGTACTGCAGAATGAGAATAAGCAGGTATTTGTGGATAGCCTGGGAGACAGTGCGGTAATTCTGGGAATCCGTTGTTGGTTTTTGAATGAGGATTTCTGGGAGGGGAAATGGCGTCTTACAGAAAACATCAAGTATACTCTGGAGGAAAATGGGATTCAGATTCCTTTTCCTCAGTTGGATGTACATCTGCAAAAATAGACTTGCCAAAATTACATTTTCCTTATATAATATAGTTTGTGGGTGTCAAAAGACACCCACATAAGATGCTTCCATGGCTCAGTTGGTAGAGCGACGCATTCGTAATGCGTAGGTCAGGGGTTCGAGTCCCCTTGGGAGCTTTTGAAAACCTCTGTGTATTCAGGGGTTTATTATTTTTGCCATAGCTTATGTTCTTTTGAGCCTTTAATTCTTTTCCAACAGATGAATCAGTTGATAGAGAGCAATAGCAATTATACAAAGAATCGTAATAGAAAGAATAAGCAAATCCAACTGAAATACCTGGCTTCCATAGATAATCAAATAGCCCAGTCCCTCTTTAGCGGCAAGGAATTCTCCGATAATCACCCCCACCAGACAAAGCCCGATATTCACCTTCATATTGCTGACAATGACAGGAATGGAATAGGGAAGTATCACCTTGCTTAAGGTGTCTTTTTTGGTTCCTCCCAAGGTATAAATCAGCTTGATCTTTTCTTCCTCTACCTGAGAAAATGCGGTGTACATGTTAATAATGGAACCAAACAATGCAACAGACATTCCTGCAATAATTATGGTCTTCATTCCTGTACCCAGCCATACAATGATTAAGGGAGCCAGAGCCGATTTGGGCAGAGCATTCAATACCACAAGAACAGGCTCCAAAACCTCTGCTGCCTTAGGAAAAAGAATCAAGCCTATAGCCAGAAGGATAGACACGAGAATGACCAAAAGAAAACTGAACATCGTTTCGAAAAGAGTAATTCCAATATGCCTCCAAATAACATAGTCCCGGGTCATTTTCAAAAAAAGAGACAGGATACGGCTGGGACTGCTGAAAAAAAAGCTGTCGATCCAGCCCATAGACACACTGCTTTCCCACAGCCCCAGAAAGGCTGCTAAAATAAGAAATCTGCTGAAAATAATCGTCAGTCTATGCAGTCTGTAGGTTTTCAGATAGTTTTTCTGCCCCAGCGAAAGGGGAAAATCCTGTTTAGCCAATTCCTTTTTCATCCCATAAATCCTCCCATAATTGATTGAAATATTCATTAAATTCCGGTGCACTTCGATAGCCTAAAGGAGAAGTATCGGTAATGGTAAGAGAAATCTCCATTTCACTTTTTAATCTGGCAGGCCTTCGGGTGAGAACCAAAATCCGGTCTGCAAGGCTGATTGCTTCTGATAGATTATGTGTAACCAAAACAGCAGTTTTTTTGTTTTCCCGGATGATTTTTCCGATGTCACTGGAAACCAGAAGCCGGGTTTGATAATCCAGTGCGCTAAAGGGTTCATCCAAAAGCAATACCTCGGGATTTAAGGAGAGGGTCCTGATGAGCGCTGCCCGTTGACGCATTCCGCCGGATAGCTGGGAGGGTCTTTTGTGTTGAAATTCTTCCAGTCCATATTTTTCTAAAAGAGCAGAAACATTGTTTAAATTGGCCTGCGTCATCATACTGTTCAACTCCAGCCCCAGGGTCACATTTTCCCAGATTGTACGCCAGCCAAAGAGGTGATCGTGCTGCAGCATATACCCGATTTTGGGAATTTTGGTTTGGTGAACCGCTTGGTATAGGTCTTCGTGATGGAAAAGAAGCTTTCCTGACTGATTCTTCAGTAAACCGGCCAAAAGATTTAAAAGTGTTGACTTTCCACAGCCGCTGGGGCCAACAATGGCAACAAATTCTCCGGGATATATCTGAAAAGAGAGGTGGTCCAGCGCTTTTGTCTCACCGGAAAGCGTATGGTAGGAATAGGATACATTTTCCAGAGACAATACAGGCTGCTTTTTACCAGAAGTCAAATAATCCATAGAAGCCTCCTAAAACAAAATCTGATTTATGGTATGAAAAATTGGAAAAAAGGTGAATTTTGTTAGTAAAATGTCCTTGATAGAAAGACAAATGATTTTTTATAGAAAACATTCTTGCTTAACTAAAAAACTTATGCTATTATCAAATGCAGATTAAATTTCCACTTGGAGGAGAAATAAATGGCACAGTTATGGGGCGGACGTTTTACCAAGGAAACGGATAAATTGGTTTATCAGTTTAATGCATCCATTTCCTTTGATCAGCGATTTTTCAAAGAAGACATAGAGGGAAGCATAGCCCATGTGGTTATGCTTGAAAAGCAGGGGATTCTTACCCCCGAGGAGAAGGATTCCATTGTAAAAGGACTTACCGGAATTCGAGAAGATGTAGAAAATGGCAGGCTCGTGATTACAGAGAAATATGAGGATATTCACAGCTTTGTGGAAGCTAATCTTATTGAACGTATTGGAGAAGCCGGGAAAAAACTGCATACAGGAAGAAGCCGAAATGACCAGGTGGCTTTGGACATGAAACTGTATATCCGTAATCAGGTAGTGGATATTGATGAGAAGCTGAAGGAGCTTCTTCAGGTTTTAAATCAGATTATGGAGGAGCATCTGCATACCTATATGCCCGGCTTCACTCATCTACAGAAGGCTCAGCCTATTACCCTTGCTCATCATATGGGAGCTTATTTTGAGATGTTTAAGCGGGATCGAGGCTGTATGCAGGATATTTACAGAAGAATGAATTTTTCACCCCTGGGCAGCGGAGCGCTGGCAGGAACCACCTACCCCTTGGATCGGTTTTATACCGCATCATTGCTGGGCTTTGAGGGGCCTACGGACAACAGTATGGATAGTGTGTCGGATAGAGACTATCTGATTGAGCTGTTAAGTGCGCTTTCGACTATTATGATGCACTTAAGCCGTTTTTGTGAGGAGATCATTATCTGGAACTGCAATGAGTATGGCTTTGTGGAGATTGATGATACTTATTCTACGGGAAGCAGTATTATGCCCCAGAAAAAAAATCCGGATATTGCGGAGCTGGTTCGAGGAAAAACAGGCAGAGTCTATGGTGCGCTGATAGCAATTTTGACGACCATGAAGGGAATTCCCCTGGCCTACAATAAGGATATGCAGGAGGACAAGGAGCTGACCTTCGATGCCATCGATACGGTAAAGGGCTGCCTGGTATTGTTCACCGGGATGGTGGAGTCTATGAGCTTTCAGAAGGAAAGAATGAGGGCCAGTGCCATGCTGGGATTTACCAATGCCACTGATGCAGCAGATTATCTGGTGAAAAAAGGAGTACCCTTCAGAGATGCCCATAGCATCATCGGACGTCTGGTACTGTATTGTATAGATAAAGGAACTT
>JBJELR010000322.1:0-7308 GCA_051879255.1 Lachnospiraceae bacterium
TTATGATATGTATATTTTTTCCTGTAGGTGACTATACTTCTCATAAGAGAAAAAAGGAGGAGCATCCGCATGAAGTTTCATTTTCGCCAGTCTTCCTGCCCTGTCTTCGAAGAACGGCCAAAAACACTGAGAGAATCCATTCTTGAAGATTTGGAAAAAACAAGATATGAATTGGAAACAGCCTATCTGGGCTTCGATTACGTTACCGACCCGGACTTAATTGACTGCTACATCTATGAAGTAAATTCGATTATGAAGCGCTATCGTTACCTGTTAAATCAGGCAGCGAATTTAAATCCGCTGCCTGAGGAAGACATTCTGGTATCAAATCCGGAAACCCCGGTTGGTGCTCTGGTCGGCTAAATCTACATTCAGGCTTCCTTTTCCATAGGTAAGTCCTGCATATACAACCTGTGCGTTTTCCACAAGGGGAGCCGAGGTGTCCTGTGAAGCAACCTGCTCATAGGACTGCTTCAGCTCTTTTAACATATTGACCACCGATTCCATCAATTCTTTCTTTTCCTGTATGGCAGCACTGGCTAACTGCCGTTTGTAAAAATAGTACAGGCTATGCAGTGAAAGTGCTATCTCATACTTCAAATCCAGAGAAGCAATCAGTTCATCAAGGCAATTTTGAGCCTTCTTTATACTTTCCTTAAATTTCTGCTTATCCCCTGCGTCAAAGGCCAGAGCAGCATCCTCTAAAAAAGTCAGAGTCATATCATATAGAATGACGATTAACCCTGTTTTGTTGGCCTGGGTAATCCGCAAGGTAAATTCCTGCTTTTTCTCCTTAGTCATAGTCACCTCTTATTGTAACAGTTGTAATACGGTAGAGGGTCTCTCATTAGCTTGCGCCAACATAGAGGTAGCTGCCTGATTAACCACCTGATAGCTGCTGTACCGGGTCATTTCGGTGGCCATATCCGTATCCATCACCCGAGAGTATGCACCAGTCATGTTTTCACCGGTAGTTTCCAAATTATTCACCGTATGCTCCAATCGATTCTGGTATGCCCCCAGTGCACTTCTGGCAGAGGAAACAAACCGGATGGCAAAGTCAACCTCATCAATTGCCTTTTCTGCATTTTCCCGGGTGGTCACATCGGTCTTTTCAATACCCATGTTCTTCGTCGTCATGGCCGGAATCTTTACCTCCAGAGTCTGCCCCTCGTTGGAGCCCACCTGTAAGGTCATTGATCCCATTCCGGTAATGTCTACTTCCATATTAGCGATTGCTGCATTACCCGCTGTCATAGTCATACGAATTTCAAAATTCTGTGCGCCCGTAAGAGTAATTTCATCATCCTTTACTGTCACTTTTAGCTGCGCACTGATGTCCTTTCCGCTGGGATCTGTTACCTTTACTGTTGTAGCATCCGTAAGCTTATTCTCCGCATCCCATGTAGGAGTAATATCCATCTTATATTTTCCTACAGGGACCTTGGCATCATAATAATCAACCTTTACTGCTCCATTATTGGTATATCCCTTCATATCAAAGCTGCCATCCAGAAGGTTCTTTCCATTGTACTGGGTTGTATTTGCAATTCTTTGTACTTCCTCTTTGAGAGCCTGAAACTCATCATCAATCATTGTCCTGTCACCGTCAGAAAGAATACCATGAGATGCTTTAACAGACAGTTCATTCATTCTCTGGAGAATATCATGAACTTCGGACAGGGCCCCGTCTGCAATTTCGATTACAGAAATACCACTGGTGGAATTTTCCCCGGCAACATCCAATCCCCGAATCTGAGCATTCATTCTTCTGGAAATAGCCAGCCCCGAAGGATTATCCTTGGCATTGTTAATTTTATATCCTGAGGAAAGACGCTCCATAGCCTTGGATAATTGGGAGGAATTACGCTTTAAAGCATTATTGGTCAGCATTGCTGTTACATTATAGTTTATTCTCATGGTTTTTCCTTTCTTTTCCCTGTGTTTTGATTCCCTTATCCTATTTTTCGGATAAAGGAAATGAATTCCTTTGCTATCCTATATAAAAGTAAAGTGTTGGAATTTTCTCCCTTTTCTCTTTGTTCAGGAGTATTGATATTCAGGCTTTTATGTTCTCCAAAGAAAATTCCCTTCAGCTGAATCTCAGTTTCCTTCAGGGATTCTTCTATAGCCTCTTTAAGGGTGGAAGCCTGTTCTTCCAAGAGCTGCTTTTTATCCATGTATTCTGTCAGAATGGAACCCTCCAGTATATTCATGCCTACACTAAACCGGGCTTCTACTTTTCCCAGTCTTTCTGTATCCAAAGTGATTTTCACCTCTCCCACAGTTTCAGCACGATGAATAATGGTCAGATTAATAGAAGTAAGCTCCTCTCCAATCTGTACCGGAATCTCATAATTTTCTTCTCTGGCCAAATCTGATGCCAGGTGAAGCTGCTTATAGAGCTGCTGAATTCCTTTAATATCTACATACCCGGCTTCTTCGCCCAGACCGGAGACAGCATTCTCCAGTGCCTGGCCTGCTTCCTTGATCATGGACTGATAGGCTTCTTCTCTCTCCTTAGGCTGGACCTGATCCATCTTCAACAGAAAGCCTTCTGCCTTTTTGCAAAAACCAAAGACCTTTTTTTCCTGAGTAAGCATTTCCTGACGGGCAAGAAATTTTTCCTCCCATGTACGAATTTTCTGAAAGGTTCTTCCTCTTTGGGTGGTCAGTACTCCTGCACTCTGTAGATTTTCAATGGTAACCGGCTGATGATAGGTTTTCAGATATTCTGCCTGTGCCATGTCTTTTTCCAGTATCTGCTGAATTTCCTTCAGGCTTTCCTGGACAAACTGTTCTTCTGTTTTTTCGTCAGCTACAATGGTTTCCATTTCCTGTGCCAGTTGCTCCAGGCTTTTTGCCTCATCCAGACGCTGCCGGATACCCGCAAAGCCTTCTTCAATCTGTGCCAGAATAGACTCCCCTTTGATCTCCAGCTTTTGCAGTGTTCCCACCGAATCATCCACTCGAATATCTGTAGGTTTTGCCTTTCGGCTTCTTACAGCAGACAGCAAATTGGATAGATTCAGCTCTGCTCCCTGCGCCACCAGGCTTCCGATGACTGCCCCATCCGTTTTTTCAATCTGCCGAAGAAGACGATAAATACCGATATAGGCCTTACGTTCATCCGGGGTAATTTCCTTTTGCTGCTCCAGCTTATATAAAAACTTACTGTACTTGGAAGTGTCCTGACTAAATTCCCCATCCTTCAGGCGGATGTACTCCTTAAGCTCCTCCAGAGTCATTTCCATAGGGTTTTTTCCCTGACGAATCATATCCAGGGTAAGCCCCGGCTTCATTCCTTCGATGACAGCCTGAATCTGCCGATCTGCCTCCTGCACCTTACGAAGACTTTCTTCATTAATCTCCATCCGATTATAGCCAAGAATACGAATAGCCCTTCTATTCTCCTGATTAAGCTCTAACTCCAGTTCTCGTAAAATATCATCTACATTTCGAAAAGCCTTACCAATACTATCCCCTAAATCCGGCCTGGGGGCTGTCATCAAGGTTTCATAGCTTTCTTCTGCCGCCTTATACTGACTTTGCAGCAGCCGCCCTTCCTGCCCTACCTGACGCAGTGTGGGACTTTCCATAAAGGGAATTTTGCCTGCCAGTGCCAAAGGCATCCGGGGCAGTTCCTCTATTTGCTGCAAAGTTTCCCTGTATAATTCACCCTTTCCCTCAGAGGAGGAAGTCCCAAACAGACTCTGTTCCCATTGTCTCCAGGCTTCTTCCAACTTAGTAATTAATTCTTCCATAGGTGCTGTATCGATAGAAAAGCCGGACTGCAGCAGCTTCAGATTTGCTTCAACCGTCATTTTCAGCCGTACCTCTTCCAGGGTTTTTCTGGCCTGCAGCTGCACCCCGAAACTGCCTTTGTCCTGCTGATAGCCTTCCATATTCTCCAGGGTAAGAGAGAGATTCTCAGATGCTGCATAGTCTGCCGCTTCCAAGGGCAGCCTGCGATACCGTTCATGGATCTTAACTGCCTCGGCATATATACTATGAGGCTCATCCCGCAGAGAAATATCCCATAAATTTCGTCCTTCTGCCAGAGCCTGAGCCGCCTGTCCAATGATTTTATCCTCGTTTAGCGGAAAAGTAAGTCCCTCTATGGATTGAACCAGTTCCAGATTTTCACTGTTAATGGGAAGTCTTCTCTCCAACAGCCATTTAGCTGTATCCATATTCTTGCTGTCAGCTTCAAATCCGATATCCTCAATTCGCTGTTTAAGCTGCCTGTCCAGACCGGAAATATCCGCTTCTGTAACCTGCGTTCTGCGAATGTCCTGATAATTTTCCCCTTGCCTGCCATAGCTTCCGCTGGCATAGCCATTAACCCCGCTGTTATGGACTGTATTTACACTGCTATAGCTGGCCTGATAAAGATTTCCTAAAGTAGGCTCAAGTCCTGCTGCTGCCAGGTAGGCAATATTACCATCTCCCGGCTTCTGTAAGGACTGTGCCTGCTGCCAAATCTCCTCAATCCGGCGAATATTTTCTTCCGTCACCGGTGCATCAGCCTGCTTTAAGGCTCTGACAATTTTATTGGCATAGGCACTGCTGCCGGTAATCTGCTCCAATTCCTCTCTGGACAAGCTATCATTATAACCGATAATTTCCTTCCCTGACTGGGCCAGAACCGTTTTAATCTTATCCAGAATGGTAACCGCTTCTTCCGGCTTCATGCTATAAACATCAAAGCCCTCCTTATTCATTTCCAGAAAATCCCGGCCAGACATAGAATTAGACATTACCACGTCAAAGTTACGCTGCAGGAGCATATAGGTTTCTGCCCCTACCTCCTGTATAACCTTCTCATTGAACCCTCCATGGTTTCCAAAACTAAAGTCATCCGTAACTTTCCCGGAAATGTCTAATACAGTTTGATTATGTAGAAAAGAGCCTGCCGTCTTATCTCTCTCCCGGACTGAACTCTTTTGTTGTGCATATGTATTTTTTGTCTGTTCCGTCTTTTGCTCGTTTTGCCATTCAAAGCTTATTTTCATTCGCTTACATCCTTATAAAAAGAGTGAACATAAGCAGATATCATAAAGAAACTGCTTACATTCACTCTCTATTTCGGCTGGTTTAAAATGAAACTTAACCTTTACAGTTGAAATACTGCCGACCCAAAAGCTGGCAGAGTAAGGGTAATGGAATATGGCCTGTCATCCCAGGTTCCTTTTTTGGGCGTAAGCTCTGCTGCTATCTTTCCGCCTTGACCGCCAAATCGGGTATCGTCACTGTTTAACAGCAGCTTACATTTTTTTCGTGCGGGAACACCAATCCGATAATTCTCCCACACCATAGGAGTCATATTCATCACAAATAACAATTTTTTCTTTCCATCCCTGCTTTTACGAATAAAGCTGTAGACACTGTGATCGGAATCATTGCAGTTTACCCACTCAAATCCACCCCAGTCATTATCAATTTCGTACATGGCAGGATTGCTGTTATAAAGCTTCAGCAGTTCCTTCACATATTCCTGCATTCCTTTATTCATGGGATTTTCCAGAAGAAACCAATCCAATTCCCTGGCTTCACTCCATTCTCTCTCCTGGCCAAATTCCTGCCCCATAAACAAGAGCTTTTTCCCTGCATGACCAAACATGAAGGTATATCCGGTTCTCAGGTTGGCATATTTATCTATCGGGTAGCCAGGCATCTTATTGACCATAGAGCACTTCAAATGCACTACTTCGTCATGAGAAAGAGGCAGTATATAATTTTCTGAGCTATTATAGCTCATGGCAAAGGTCATTCCATGGTGGGCATTTTTCTTAAAATAAGGATCCAATTTCATGTATTCACAAAAATCGTGCATCCAGCCCATATTCCATTTAAAGGAAAAGCCCAGTCCATCCTCCTCCACCTTTCCGGTAACCATAGGCCATGCGGTAGATTCCTCCGCAATAGTCATGACCCCGGGGTATGTACCGCGAATAACAGAATTAAAATGCTTAAAAAATTCGATTGCATCAAGGTTTTTATTGCCGCCGTATTTATTGGCTACCCATTCTCCGTCCCTTTTTCCATAGTCCAGATAAAGCATGGAGGCTACTGCATCTACCCGAAGGCCATCCACATGGAACTCTTTAATCCAAAACAGAGCATTAGCAATAAGAAAATTTTTTACCTCATTTTTTTCATAATTAAAGATTTTGGTACCCCAATCCGGGTGCTCACCCAGCCGTTTATCGGGATGCTCATAAAGGCAGGTTCCATCAAATTCCGCCAAACCATGGGCATCTCTGGGAAAATGCGCCGGTACCCAGTCCAGAATTACACCGATTTTATTCCGGTGCAAAGTATTAATCAGATACATAAAGTCTTCCGGGCTGCCGTAACGGGAGGTAGGTGCATAATAGCCTGTTACCTGATAACCCCATGAACCATCAAAGGGATGCTCTGCTATTCCCATCAATTCAACATGGGTAAACTTCATTTTCTTCAGGTAGTCCACAATTCGGTCTGCAAATTCCCGATACGTATAAAATCCATCGGCAGTTCCATCAGGGTGCTTCATCCAGGAACCAATATGACATTCATAAATTGCCAGTGGCTCTTTATTCATGTCTTTTTTATCCCTCTCTGCAAGCCAAGCCTCGTCACTCCACTTAAATCGACTGATATCAACCGTTTTAGAGGCCGTACCGGGTCGCATTTCTGCTGCATTGGCAAAGGGGTCTGCCTTATACAGTTTATCCCCGTTAGGCGTAGTAATCAGGTATTTGTACAATTCCCCTGTCTTTACTCCGGGAAAAAAGCCTGCAAAGATTCCACCGGGCCCCAACCGCTTAAGCTCATAGCTGGTTTCATTCCAGTCATTGAAGGTACCGATTACGTGAACCTCTCTGGCTCCGGGTGCCCATACGGCAAAATACATTCCTTCCCTGCCTTTTTCCTGTGACGGATGAGCCCCCAGTTTTCTATAGATATCGTAATGTGTCCCCTGGGCAAATAAATATTCATCATCCTTGGAAATAAAAACCTTCTCCACATTACTTTTTTTCTCTTTTACCGTCATAATACCCCCCTTTTCCTTCTCTACATAAAATCTTTTTCCCGTAAAATTACCATATCTTCTTCATCGTAACGTTTTCCCAGAAGCAAATCAAGGAGGTGGGAAAAACTTTTCTTATCGGCATGGGCAATGGCCTCATCTACCAGTTCCCTAACCTCTGCTACGGTAACGATATGGTCACTGGTCTGCCTGTCTTCGATTTTGGTCTGCAAGGCCAGCATACCCAGTTCATCAATAGAATATTCCAGATGATAAGCATATTGCTTTCCATA
>JBJELR010000323.1:0-7192 GCA_051879255.1 Lachnospiraceae bacterium
TCCCCTTTCAGCTCCTGTACGTCCTCCTTCAATACCTGTACGTCCCCTTTCAGCTCCTGTACGTCCTCCTTCAATACCTGTACGTCCCCTTTCAGCTTCTGTACATCCTCCTTCAATACCTGTACATCCCCTTTCAGCTCCTGTACGTCCCCTTTCAATTCCTGTATATCTTCTTTGATAGGCTCCAACATATTCGATAAAGCCGATAAAATTTCCTTATCCGTCATTCTATTGATTTCCTCCTTTCCTCTAACCGTATCGCATTCAATACATAAACACTTACCAGGAATATCTTCTATTACTACCCAGTCAACCTAATGCAAAATCAAAAAGACTAATTTGATTCGTCTCCGGCAAATCCCCTAAAAGCTGAAGGGAATCCATCAGATCAATTACTGTTTTTGATACCTTTGTTCTTGTTCTAAAGTCATCCTTAGACAAAAAAGCCCCATCCTTTGCCGCTTCCATTACCTGATCGGCCGCCTTTTCTCCCAATCCTTCTATACTGTTTAAGGAGGGCATGATTTTGTCGCCAACAATCTGAAAATTTCGGGAATGTGCTGTATAGATATCTAGAGGCATAAAGGAAAAGCCACGAGCGTACATTTCCTGAACGATTTTCATATCTTTCATGGTATCCTGTTCCTTTTTGGATAAAGTGTCACTCCTTCGCTTATAGTCTGCCATTATGGTTTCCAAATGCTGTTTACCCTGACACATAATTTCATAAGAAAATGCTGAAGCACGAATGCTGAAATAAGCTGCGTAATAAGCCAGAGGATAATATACCTTGCAGTAAGCAATTCTCCAGGCCATCATCACATAGGCCGCAGCATGAGCCTTAGGGAACATATACTTAATCTTTTTGCAGGACCAGATATACCACTCCGGTACGTTTTGTGCCAGCATGGCCTCCTCCCATTCCGGCTTAAGTCCTTTTCCCTTACGTACACTTTCCATAATGGTAAAAGAAAGTGCACTTTCTACTCCCATGTTAATCAGATAAGTCATAATATCATCTCTCGTGCAAATAGCCGTGGCAATGGTGGCCTTTCCTTCTTCAATCAAAGTCTGGGCATTCCCCAGCCATACATCCGTACCATGAGACAATCCTGAAATACGTACCAAATCAGAAAACGTCTGGGGCTTTGTATCCAAAAGCATTTGAATAACGAATTCTGTCCCGAACTCCGGTATCCCTAAAGATCCCACCTGACAGCCTCCCAATTCTTCAGGGGTTACCCCCAAAGCGCTGGTGTCCTGAAATAGAGACATTACCTTTGGATCGTCCAAAGGAATCGTAACCGGATCCAAGCCCGTTAAATCCTGCAGCATACGAATCATAGTAGGATCGTCATGTCCCAAAATATCCAGCTTAAGTAAATTGTGGTCGATGGAGTGATAGTCGAAATGCGTGGTAATAATATCCGTAGTCATATCGTTTGCCGGATGCTGTACAGGAGTAAAGGAATTAATATCCTCTCCCACCGGAAGCACCACGATTCCACCAGGGTGCTGACCGGTACTTCTGCGAATTCCCGTACACCCACTAACCAGACGATTAATTTCACAGGTACGCTTCTTTATTCCCCTTTCTTCATAATAGTTTTTGATATAGCCAAAGGCAGTCTTATCTGCCAAAGTTCCTATCGTTCCGGCACGAAAAGTCTGTCCGGCACCAAAAATTACTTCTGTATATTTATGTGCCTTACTCTGATATTCTCCTGAAAAATTTAAGTCAATATCCGGTTCTTTGTCTCCTTTAAAGCCTAAAAAGGTTTCAAAGGGAATATCAAAACCATCTTTAGACAGCTTGTTTCCACATTTAGGACAATTTTTGTCCGGCATATCGATCCCCGCCCGACCGGCATAAGCTCGTACCTCATCAGAGTCAAAATCACTGTAAAAGCAGTGGGGGCAATAATAGTGGGGACTCAAAGGATTTACTTCAGTAATCCCGGACATTGTCGCCACAAAGGAAGACCCCACAGAACCACGTGAGCCAACCAGATATCCATCCTCCACCGATTTCCATACCAGCTTCTGGGCAATAATATACATTACTGCAAAACCATTGACAATAATGGAGTTTAACTCCTTTTGCAGCCTGTCCTCCACGATTTGAGGCAAAGGATTACCATACAGCTCATGAGCCTTATGGTAACAAATATCGGTTAGAATATGGTCAGAATTCTCAATGATCGGGGGACACTTATCGGGCCGAACCGGAGACAGTCTCTCTATACGGTTTGCAATTAGATTCGTATTGGTAATGACCACCTCCCTGGCCTTTTCACTTCCCAGATAAGAAAACTCCTTCAGCATTTCCTCTGTAGTCCTAAAGTACAAAGGTGCCTGCTGGTCTGCATCCTTATATCCCTTTCCCGCCATAATAATTCTGCGATAGACTTCGTCCTCGGGATCCAGAAAATGAACGTCACAGGTGGCTACTACCGGCTTATTGAACTGCTCTCCCAACTCAACAATCCGTTTATTTAGCGCAATAATATCCTCTATCGAATGAATATTTCTTACCCGTTCAGAGGCAATCATATATTCATTATTTCCCAAAGGCTGAATTTCCAAATAATCATAAAAATTTACGATTTTGGCAATCTCAGTATCGGATTTATCATCTAAAAGGCTGCGATACAGCTCCCCTGCTTCACAGGCAGTTCCCAAAATGAGCCCTTCTCTATATTTCAGCAAAAGACTTTTGGGTATTTTGGGTTTCTTATTAAAGTAGGTTAAATGAGACTCAGAAACCAACCTATACATATTTATTCTGCCTTGCTCGTTGGCTGCTAATAAAATTGCATGATAATAGGGCAGTTTACTCACAGCCTGAGGAGAATTTTCTCCCAAAGTATTTACCTGGGCCAGGGTTTCCATCCCCTGTTCCTTAAGCCTTTGTCCAAAGTTCAGAAAGATCTCTGCCGTAGCCTGTGCATCATCTACTGCCCGGTGGTGATTCTCTAAAGAAATTTTTAAGTGTTTACAGACTGCATCCAGTGTATGCTTAGCCTGCCCGGGAAGCAGCACCCTTGCCAAAGCAAGGGTATCCATATAAGTATAGTTGGTTGAAAGTCCCAATCGGGCACAATTTTCCAGAATGAAGCTCATATCAAAACTGGCATTATGTGCTACCAATACAGCATCCTTACAAAAATCCAGAAATGCAGACAGAGCTTCTTCAATCAAAGGAGCCTCAGCCACCTGACCGTCATCTATTCCGGTAAGCCTTACTATCTCATAAGGGATAGGTACCTGAGGATTCACAAAAGTCGAAAAATGCTCTTTGATTTCTCCTCCCTGTACTTTTACCGCCCCGATTTCAATTATCCGGTTTTTCACCGGTGAAAAACCGGTAGTCTCAATATCAAAAACTACAAAGCTATGTTCCAGGGTTTGTCCCTGATCGGCGGTAACGATTCCTTTCAAATCATCCACCAGATAAGCCTCAACACCGTAGATAATCTTAAAGAAGTCATTTGGCTCGGGCTTCTCCTCCCCGGCCTCCTTGCGCCTTCCTTTTTCCTCCTTCCACAAATCTTCCCAGACATGATTTGCCTCCGGAAAGGACTGCACAACACCATGATCCGTAATGGCAATGGCAGGATGTCCCCATTGATAAGCCCTCTTGACAATGGCTTTGGCATCGGAAACCCCATCCATGTCACTCATCTTGGTATGACAATGCAGTTCTACACGCTTTTGTGGACTTGTATCAATTCTTCCTGTGGTGAAATCCTGTATTTTTTTTACACCGGATAAGGAGCCGATGGTCAGCTCCCCATCAAATTTGTCCAGCGTAGAAAGACCTTTAAGCTTAATAAAAGCGCCCTTCTTAATTTCTCCCAGCAATTCTCCTACCTGATCATTACGGCAAAACAGCTTTATGGTCATGGTATCCGTAAAATCCGTTACATCAAAAATAACGATAGTTTTTTCATTACGAATCTCTCTGGTATCCAATGCAATAATCTGACCGCGAATCGTCACCTCTCCTATTTCTCCGATAATATCCGCGATGGGAATGGACTCATCGTCAAAGTCTTTGCCATAGATTACCTCCGGATTATCAGAACGCTTTAAGGAATGCCTGGTATCCGGTTTTTCATTGGTTTTCTTTGTCCATTTTCCCTTAGCTGTGTCGACACCTTGAGGAGCCTTGTTTCCACCTGCCTTCACCACCGTTTTATTGTTCTCAGCTTCAGTATCATCCCTTTTCTTTACCGAAGCTTCTGTTTCTTCCTTCAAGTTCTGTTCACGTATCGAAAAATCCACTCGTCGGGAAATCTCCGCTACCTGCTGCCGAATTCGTTCTCTACCTTCCTTGCCATAGTCCTCCTTCTTTCTTTCCTCGAAGGTGAGGGACAAAATTGCACTTATGCCGCACCGCTGTACCAGAATCTTTTCCAGAATCTGTAACAGTTCTTCTCCTTTATCCCGATACAGCACCATATCCGGAAGCCGAATTTCAAGCCGCTGTTCATCTTCATAGATAAATTCCCCATGCTTTATCATAGAAGAAAGGACATGATTATACTCCTCCAATTCCAGTAGAATACTCTTGCGATAAATTTCCAGCAGATTCTTTAGGGTAAATTGAGAGGACAGAGAAAATTTTTCCTGAATCTTTACTTTGACTCGTTCCCTGGGAAAAAGCTGCTGCATAATCTCTTTTTCTGTTTCCAGAACCAGTTCCTTTTCCAGTAAATGATCACTGGACAAATAAACCCGAAGAAAATCCCTCTGTCGATTTCCTGTAATCCTCTCTACTGTGGTATTTTCCAACATGATGTGTAAGCGCTTATTCAGTTCTAAAGTGGGGAAAACCTCAAAAAATGCTTTACTCATTTTTCCTCTTTTTCATTCCAATTTAATAATTCTTCCCTAAGGACAGCCAGTAGTTCCTCCTCCGGAACCTTCTTTATCACTTCACCTCTTTTTATTAAAAGGCCTTCTTTACTTCCTCCGGCTATTCCAATGTCTGCCTCTTTAGCCTCTCCCGGCCCGTTGACTGCACAGCCCATTACGGCCACCTTAATATCCAGGGGGATATCGGCTACCATATCCTCTACCTGATTTGCCAGCTTAATCAAATCAATTTTTGTTCTTCCACAGGTAGGACAGCTTACTACCTCTATTCCACCCTGACGAAGTCCCAAAGTCCTTAAAATCAACTTAGCTGACTTAATTTCCTCCACCGGGTCACCCGTTAAGGATACCCGAATGGTATCTCCAATTCCCTGATTCAAAATGATACCCAGACCAATGGCTGACTTAATATTACCACTGGCCACCGTACCGGATTCCGTAATTCCCACATGCAGAGGATAGAGAGTCTCTCTGGCTAAAAGTTCATGGGCTTTAACACACATCATTACATCTGAGGATTTAATACTGACCACCAAATTATCATAATCCAATTCCTCAATCATGCGTACTTTATCCATGGCACTTTCTACAATTCCTTGGGCGGTAACACCGCCGTATTTTTCTACCAGATGCTTCTCCAAAGATCCGCTGTTTACCCCTACACGAATGGGAATATTTCTTTCCTTGGCCACCTCGATTACTGCTTTAATTTTTTCCCTGGAACCAATATTTCCGGGATTAATTCTGATTTTATCTGCTCCATTTTCCATAGCGGCAATGGCCATCCGATAATCAAAATGAATGTCCGCAACCAGGGGGATATGAATCTGTTTCTTAATTTCAGCCACCGCCTTGGCTGCCTCCGGGGTTGGTACTGTACAGCGTATAATTTCGCACCCTGCAGCTTCCAGTCTTAAAATCTGTTCAACACATTCCTTTACCTTTTCCGTAGGTACATTGGTCATCGACTGAATTAAAATCGGATTTCCTCCGCCAATCTTTCTGTCTCCTATAGAAATAACCCTTGTTTTATCTCTTAACATCTTCCGCCTCTTCTCTAAAGCTATTTTCTGAAATCTATATGGTATCTGAAGCACAGCTTCTTTATTTAGTATACTGGAAAACCCGTAGTTTGCCTATCCTGTTTTTTTTGGCATTGTACCCAAAAAAATTTCTCTGTTTCTCCCTCCTGCCTGCAAAGAATAAGGATTTCACACTTGTCCTTACGTAAATTTTCCCAGGGAATCTCAAAAAAAAGATTCTCCTCAGTTTCATAGGTTCCTCCTTCTCTTACCAGTACCTTTCTTCCCTTGCTATCCCGAATGACCACAGAAAGCTGCTCACCGTTTTCCTGTGCCAGACTATAGGAGGCAGGAAAAAAATCGGCTGCCAAATGTATCCCCTGTGGGACTGTGAACCCCAGGCCTAAACTAAGCAAAAAAGACAGCAGACTGCTTCTTCCTGCAATATAGAGGCTGGATTTCCCCTGGGTACAAAGAATACTTTTCTCCTGTTCCCATTCTCTTCCCCAAAAAGGAATACTCCTATTTTGTTGCATGAAAGATAGCTTTTTTCGTTTCAAGAGGCATTTTTCCCATAGTTCCAACTGCTGATACACATCCCTCACGCTTAAATACCGTTTATCTCTGCTCCCCCTTGTACACTTTTCAATTATTTTTTCTAATTTCAAAGAAAGCAATGGATTGTATTGGTGTACGCTGATTCCGTATCGTCTGCCTTCTTCCACCACAGGAAGTCTTTCCGTCTTCCCCGTTGCCATAGCAAAAAGCAACATTCCCAGGCTGAAGATATCGCTCTGTTCATTTAACCCACATCGTTTCGCACTGATTTGCTCCGGGGAGGCAAATCCCATAGTGCCGCTGATCGTCCCACTCCTTCCCTTTAGCAGAACGCTTCCTAAATCTACCAGCTTCACCTCCTCACTTTCATCCAGAATTATATTAGAGGGTTTTAAGTCCAAATACAGTAAAGCGGGGGTTCTCTCATGCAGATAGATGAGAGCCTGTGCAATCTGTTTTCCTAAAGCAACAATTCTCTTTTCCTCCAATGGCCCCTTCTTTAAGATTTCTGCCAAGGTAATTCCTTGAATATAGTCCATTACCAGAAAATTTCTTTCTTCCTCCCAAAAGGCATCTACAATACGGGGAAAGCGATGATATGACAGTTGCTTCAGTATTTGCAGCTCCCGACTGGTGTCTCCTTCCATTTCCTTCATTGCCCACTCTTTTTCCAAATGGATATCCCAAACTTTGTATACTTGTCCCATCCCTCCGCTGCCCAGCAATTTTAT
>JBJELR010000324.1:0-7158 GCA_051879255.1 Lachnospiraceae bacterium
GTAAGCAGCCACCCGGGGATACGAAGCATTTTTCCATTAAAATTCATATATCGGTCACTGGAATTCCCATTCTCATCCTCAATATATTCTTCCCGATATTCCTCTCTTATTGTATCTGCCCCTTCCATCCCGCTAAGGGTTTTAGCAATAAGTCTGGGATCTCCCAGTTCTTGCATTACCTGTTCTTCACTCTTACCTTGGCGGATTTGGCTATCGATATACTCTGTATAGTAGCGCAGATGCTCATTCACCTGACGGTACTCCAGACTTCCTGACAAATATCTCCTTAATCCTTCCAAAAATTCCTGCTTTGTCATATGCTCTCCTATTTTCCTCTGTGATCACTGTAAACCGGAACAATCCGCCACTCTCACCCCACACTGCTTACAAGACATTCCAGCGTCTTTCTTCTCTCTGTTATCCTGCCGCATCGTTTATGAATTATTCTTCTCCAGAATAGGTAAAATTATCCAATAGCCAATAGCTCCCGCAATAGCGGTCAAAATACCGATAAATTGCGAGGTAGAAAGTATTCCTACCGTTCCCCGATTGTCATTTCGTAAAAATTCCAGAGCAAATCGTCCTAAGCTGTATAAAATAAGATACAGCATCGTTGTCCTGCCCTTCATCCTCTCCTTACGGCTGTACCAAAGGAGGATAAGCATCAGCAGAAGGTCTCCTGCCGACATAAACAACTGCGTAGGCAGCAGCTTCACCCCATTAGGTGCATAGGCAGAGTGGGTAAACACCACCCCTAACCAGGAGTCTGTTTCCCTGCCGTAGCAGCAGCCTGCCAAAAAACAGCCTCCCCGCCCAAAAGCTTGCGCCAGAGCAACCGAAGGAGCCATTAAATCCAGATAAACCAACAGGTCCAGTTTCTTTACCTTGCAATAGAAATAAAGGGCGATGATTGCACCGATAATTCCCCCAAAGACCACAAATCCCTCAAAGGATAAATAGGCTCTTGGGTTTTTTAAAAAATTTTCCCACTGGGTCAGGATAAACAGCACCTTGGCTGCCGCAAATCCCATCACAACAGCAAAAAAAGTCATTCCATAGATGGCTTCTGCATCAAGTCCTTTCTTCTTTGCCCGATATTCTCCCAAAATCAGAGCCGCAACAATTCCCAAACCAATCATCAGTCCGTAACCACGTATGGTTATCGGCCCGATGGAAAATAAATCATTATGCATAAATTTCTTTCTTCTTTCCTAATTTTTACTACTGTATCATAAAACAGACCCGGATTCAATGTGTGGGTCCTAAAGGTTTTCTAAAAAAACTATTAATTTATTCGGGATAAATCGTAAAAAGCACCCCAATTTCTTGGAGTGCTTCTCATTCCCTGTCCTTCAGGGCTTAACCATGTACGCTAGAGGATTCGAACCCCCGACCTTTTGGTCCGTAGCCAAACGCTCTATCCAGCTGAGCTAAGCGTACCCATTGCTTTGTCGCAACACTAGTATATTACTCTGTCCATCAGAATTTGTCAATACCCTTTTTGCTCTAAAAATGATTTCAAAAATTCTTAAGAATCTAAAGTATTGCATTAGCCCCAAAAAGCATTATAATTAGTAGAAGTTTTGATATATCCTATACGGTAAAATGAGGAGATTTATGAAGATTCTAATAAATATAAGGCAAACTGTAAAGCGACATGGAAGGAAGATGCTCTCTTTTTTCCTATTATTGATTGTTCCTATTATTATTTTCTATTTAATGGAATTCTATACCCACAATCCTTTCCAGACCATGCGGCCCCGGATTCAGTTTCTGAATATCCTGTTTTTTGAACTGATCATGGCTTTGGGCCTTTTCTTATTTAAAAAAGGAAGAATTACCCTCTGGGCAGAAGCCTGTATTTTTGCTCTTGTGGGACTGGCAAATTATTTTGTTTTGGCTTTTCGTTCAGCCCCTATTATGCCCTGGGATATTTTATCCCTCAAGACGGCTGCCAGCGTTGCTGACAATTACAGTTATCGGTTGGATAAGCAATCCATCCTGGTTTTAGCCCTTTTTATCCTGGTGTTGCTAATATCATCCTATTGTGACATTACTGTCACATCTGTTAAAATTCGTATGTCAGGTGGGCTCATTTCTCTTTTATTATTGACTGCTTTAGTTAATTATACACAAAGCAGTGACTGTTTAACTCGTTTTCGCCTCTACGATAAGCTATTCACCCCTACCACCATGGCTTATAAGGATGGCACTGTAGTAGCCTTCTGTATGCAGCTGCAGTATCTCCTTGTAGAAAAGCCGGAGGGCTATTCCCCGGAAAGGGCTGAGGCAATTTTGCAGGAAAAGCCCGATGAGGTTGATCCTGCTGCCGCAGATTCTACAGAAAATACGGATACCCCCAATATTATCGTCATTATGAATGAGGCCTTTTCTGATCTGGATATTTTAGGTAGCTTTTCTGCCAATGAAGACTATATTCCCTTCGTCCACTCTTTGCTGGAAGGGGCTGAAAACACGCAATCCGGTTATCTCAGTGTTTCTGTGCTGGGTGGGAATACAGCTAACACCGAATTTGAATTTTTAACCGGAGAAACCATGGCTTTTCTTCCTCAGGGAAGCGTTCCCTATCAACAGTACATTAATAAGGAAACCTTTTCTCTTGCCTCCCACCTTAAAGGCTTAGGCTATTCCACCGTAGCCCTGCATCCTTATGGTGCTGCCGGCTGGCAGCGTCATCAGACCTATCCCCGGCTGGGCTTTGATACCTTCCTGTCCCTGGAGGATTTTTCCTCACCCAAAAAAATTCGTAAATATGTCAGCGATGAGGCAGATTACGAAAAGATTATTCAGCTATATGAAGAAAAGGAAGCAGGTCAGCCTCTTTTTCTCTTTAATGTAACCATGCAGAATCATTCCTCCTACACCGATGCCTTTAGCGATTTCACTCCCGATATCACAGTGAAAGACAGCAACAGCTTTGCCCTAAGCCAATATTTATCCCTTTTGAAGGTATCTGACAGGGAAATCGAAAAGCTGCTGCAGTATTTTGAACAGCAGCCCGAAAGGACTCTTGTGGTCTTCTTTGGCGATCATCAGCCCACTGATTCCGTAGTCCGGGATATCTGGAGGTTAAACGGTAAAAATGATCAAAACCTGGATTGGAATGAACAATGCCTGCGCTACCGGGTTCCCTTCTTTATCTGGGCTAACTATGATATTGAAGAGATCACCAACATAAATACCAGTCCCAATTATCTGGGTAATCTGACGCTCAGAGCAGCCGGCCTGCCCCTCAGTCCTTTTCATGAATTTTTGAATACGTTATGGGAAACTTATCCCATAATATCTTCTATAGAGGTTCAGGATTCTTCAGGGATTTCTTATGAGACCGGGGAAAAGAAAAAAGAACTGTTGGACTATGCCATTGTGCAATATTATCTGTTGATGGAAGAAAGGGAAAACTAAGATGAGTAAATTTGTTACCTTTATCCGCCGTCAGGCCCTCTACTTAACTGCTTTTTTGATTCCTGTATTACTAATGCTGATTATTTTTGTGATCCGAGGGGTCTATCCCTTCGGTGACCGTTCCTTTTTACACGTGGATATGTATCATCAGTATTTTCCTTTTTTAAATGAATTTTATGATAAATTAAAAAATGGAGATTCCCTGCTTTTTTCCTGGCGAACAGGACTTGGCTCCAATTTTTTGGCTCTTTTTGTCTACTATCTGGCCAGTCCCTTCAACTGGCTGGCCGTTTTTATCCCTGAGAATTTCCTCATTGAATTCCAAACCTATCTGGTGGTATTCAAAATTGGTCTTATGGGCTTTACCAGTTGCTACTATTTCCGTCATCATTTCAAAAAAAAGGCGGTTTTTCTGGTTTTCTTTTCGGTATTTTATGCCCTTTCCGGCTTTATGGCTGCTTACAACTGGAATGTCATGTGGCTGGATGTGGTTATGCTGGCCCCTCTGGTTATTCTTGGTCTTGAACGATTGGCTTTCGAGGGAAAATACAAGCTCTACTGCATTACCCTGACGATTTCCATCCTGTCCAATTATTACCTGTGTATCATGCTGTGCATCTATCTGGCACTGTACTTTTTGCTGGTTCTGCTGCCTCAGGCCCCAAAAAAGCTTAAGGCCTGTGGACAATTTGCCGTATTTTCTCTGTTGGCCGGAGGTATGTCTGCCATCTTACTGTTTCCGGAGCTGTCTGCACTGGGCTTAACCGAATTCAGCGGGTCTGCTTTTCCTTCGGATGGAAAGGCTTATTTTGCGATTTTCGATGTACTGGCCAGGCATTGCATAGATGTGGCTGTAGAGCTGGGGCTGGATCACTGGCCCAACCTGTATGCTTCCGTTGCCGTATTGGTTCTGGTTCCCTTATACATCATCTGCAAGACTATACCCACCCGGCAGAAAATTGGTAAGCTGATTCTCCTTTGTTTCCTATTGATCAGCTTCTCCAGCAATGTATTAAGCTTTCTCTGGCATGGATTAAATTACCCCAACTCCCTGCCCAGCCGTCAGTCCTATCTGTATATTCTGTTAGTATTAACCATTGCTCTGGAAACCTTCTTTGAGATAAAGGAAATTTCCAAAAGAGATATTTCTCAGGTTTTTCTGGGTGTGGTTATCTTTTTGGTATTTTGCCAGAAGCTGGTAACGGATGATGCTTTTACCAATCGCAGTTTCCTGCTGACTCTGCTGTTTTTACTGGGGTATGCCTTTTTACTTCAGGCCTATCGGAATATGACCAAGGTTACCAGGCCTTTTCTTTTTCTGGCTCTTACCCTGGTTATGCTGGAGGCCGGTTTAAACACCTTCCTTACCAGTTGTCCAACGGTGTCCAGAAGTCAATATTTATCTGATTATGGCTCTTATGAGCTTCTGGTAAACAGAACCCTCACCACCGAACAGGGCTTCTTCCGCTTTGAGAGGGACAAGCGTGTAACCAACAATGATGGTATGCTTTTTCGTTATCCTTCCGCTTCCTATTTTTCTTCCACCGGAAACGGACTGGTTAATGCTTTTTACGAAGAATACGGTTTGAAAAGCAGTAAGGTCTTTTACAGCTTCGATGGCGCCACTGTTTTTACCCGGGCTCTTTTAAATGTCCCCTATACCATTTCCAAAAGTGATCAGGAGGAAAGCCCACTGGTACAATTATCTGACAGGGAGGGAAACCTTTACCTGTATAAGCATACCTCCACCCTGCCATTTGGCTACTTTGTTCCGGCTTTCGCCTTAAACCTTCAGAAGGATGAGATACTGGCAGATCTGGCACAGACTTCTGCCCCCGAAGCTTCCCCGGAGCAGGAATCAGAGCCTTCCTTATACGATTTAACAGAATTATTTGTGGATAGTGAATATGCAAAGGACGTGGTTCTTGATGATACTCTGGCCTCTAACCGCAGTCTGCTTTCCCCCATCGTACGGCAGAATCAACTGGCCAGAAGGCTAGGCTCCTCAGCGGACATTTTCCGTTCTGTGGAGAGTGAAAATATGGGGTCTGAGGCCACACTGTTTATTCCTCAGGACGGTTATTATTACGGCTATTCGAAAAACAGCAAGGTGGCCTCTGCTACCATGCGTGTCACCTCCGCCTCCGGTGAAATTACCGGGCAGGCAGAGTTTAAAAAAATGAAAAACCGCCACATTCTGGACTTGGGCTACCGCCGGGCAGGTGAGCAGGTAGTGATTACTGCTGCTGACTCTCTGGAGCTTAAACTGGAAGCCTGGGTGTTGGCAGAGGAACCCTTCCTGCAGTTAATCGAGAAGCTGGGAAATTCTCCTATGGAGCTGACCTCTTTCAGCTCCACAAAGGTTTCCGGCAGGATTAAGGCTGACGATACCGGCTACCTTATTCTTTCCATGCCCTATGAACCGGGTTGGCGGATAACCGTAGATGGTAAAGAAACCCAGCCTCAGCTTTTCGAAGGGCTGTTCCTTTCCCTCCCGATGACAGAGGGCAGCCACAATATAGAGTTAACCTTTATGCCTAAGGGCCTGTATGCCGGAGGCTGCATCTCTTTGGTCAGTCTGCTGATTTTTCTCCTTTGTCTTTATGGAAGAAAGCTATTCCTTTTTCTTCAATCCAAAAGAAAGAGTGTCTGACTGTTTTTCTCCTCAAAAAGGGCCGGGTAAATTTCGCCCGGCCCTTTCTCTTTAAATGAAGCTGCAATTCCAAACCTCTACTCCGCTGTCCTGAAAAACTCCATAGAGCCTTTCCTGAAGCTGCTCTTTTGTCACTCCTTTTTTGAGAATGACCTGTAAAAAACCGCCTCCCCCTGCTCCCGCAATGAATTTTCCATCAATTAAATCTTCACAGGATAGAAATATCTGCTCAATACAGGTATTCGTGGAACCTCCATCCAGCTCAATGGACAGCTCCCAATGGCGATTCAGCAGTTTTGCAAAGGCATCAATATTCCCCTGCTCCAACTCAAACTGCATCAATACGGCAACCCGCTTCATCTCCTCCAAAGCCTTAAGGGATTGTCTTCGGTTACCAATATAGCCCCCTACAACCTCTCTTAACAAATTTCTCGCCAGCCGTCGCTGACCGGTGTAGATTAGGACAAAGCGCTGCTGCAGTTCTTCCATGACCCCAGGCTCCAGCCGAACCCTTTCCACCTGCATTTTCTGTCTGATTCCCGGTTTCGTGGTAATCATCTTTATGCCCGGTGTCAAGCCCCCAACCTGGTCCTGCCAGCCTCCCCCGGTACTCATTAACTGCTCCATACAAAGGACCACATCGTAAAGCATATCCTCCCGGATTTCTTCCCCCAGGAATTCAAACAGTCCTTTTACACAGGCTCCCGATAAAATACTGCTGGTACCAAGCCCGGATCCCTTAGGTACATTAATTACCTGAGTGGACAGATAAATTCCTCCTCCCAAGGTCTGAAGCACCTGGGACAGATCTCTGGTATCCCCTTTTCGAATAATCCCACAGGCTATCAGTGCTGCCTTATGGAGGGCAAATTTATCATAAGGGTTGCTGCAGTCATTTACCTCCTCCATTTCAGTAAAAGTACCATGGGCACTAATATCCTGACTTTCCAGCTCCAGCACAGGATTCTCCAGCCTTCGCACACAGACCCGGATGGGAAGGTTGCCATCTAAAAGAATCGCTGCATTCAGCACTACCCCTCCATGCTCCTGACAAAAAGGAGGTGTGTCTGTCCAGATTG
>JBJELR010000325.1:0-7118 GCA_051879255.1 Lachnospiraceae bacterium
TGCATAGATGAAAGCTACCTCGTCAGTGTACTCTCTCCAGGTATTCAGAATCCGGTCTGCCAGGGCAATGATCCTATCTGTATCCTTTCCCCACAAGCGGATAACGGACATAGGCCACTTAACGATTCCTGCCTGCACATCCTCAAAGCCCTTTAGGGTAAACTCCTTTTCTACCGGTGCCTTAGCCATGGGGAATTCATAATTTCCTCCCTGAAAATGGTCGTGACTCAAAATGGATCCGCCTACAATAGGAAGGTCTGCATTGGATCCCACCATATAGTGAGGAAACTGTTTAACAAAATCAAACAGCTTACAGAAGGCTGCATGGTCAATTTTCATGGGTGTATGCTCACTGTTAAAAACAATACAATGTTCATTATAATACACATAAGGAGAATACTGAAACCCCCATTTGCTGCCATTAATTTCTACCGGGATTATTCTGTGGTTCTGTCTGGCCGGATGGTTCATTCTTCCGGCATAGCCCTCATTTTCCATACACAAAAGACACTTAGGATAGCCTCCCTGTTTGGCCATCTTGGCTGCCGCAATGGCCTTGGGATCCTTCTCCGGTTTAGATAAATTAATGGTAATATCGATATCCCCATATTCTGTATGGGTTATCCATTTCTGATCCTTACACACCCGATATCTCCGGATATAGTCTGTATCCTGACTGAATTTGTAATAAAAATCAGTAGCTGCCTGAGGGGATTTTTCCCGATACAGCTTCCAGAAATGATCGATCACCTGGCTGGGTCTGGGCAGTAACAGACCCATGATTTTGGTATCGAATAAATCTCTGTAGGTAATACTGTTTTCCTTCAGCAGCCCCTTCCCTGCTGCATAATCCAGCATATCCTTCAATATTTCTTCCAGCTCTGCTTCTTGGACTTTTGTTGCTTCATTTTCACAAAAAGCCTCTGCTTCCTCCAACTCATCTAAACCAAACAGCTCTAAAAGGCGGTTAACAGTATAGATTTCATCTTCTTTTTCCAGTAAGTTATTTTTCAGTCCATAATCTACCAGTTGTCGGATTCTCCTACCAATCATGGTTCCCTCCATTTACTTTCCTTTCTCTGATTCTATGCCGACAGGCCAAAAATTCTGCCTCCTGTATCACCAAAATTGAGGACTGCAAATTTTTTGCAGTCCTGCCAATAGTTTCCATGTGCTTTTACAATACTCTGGGCCCATCTCCCAGCTCTACCACATAAAAATCAGCAGCATAGCCGATTTTCTTCCGGTAGGCAGCTCCTACCCTTTCGATAAAGGAATCAATGGCTTCGTCTTTGACGATGCTTACCGTACAGCCTCCGAAGCCGGCGCCGGTCATTCGGGAGCCAATTACTCCTTCAATCTTCCAGGCTTCTTCCACCAGGGTATCCAGCTCAATACCGGTTACCTCATAGTCGTCTCTCAGAGAAACGTGAGAAGCATTCATTAACTGTCCGAAAAGAGCCACATCATTAGCCTGTAAAGCCTCTACCGCCTTGATGGTTCTCTGATTTTCATAGACTGCGTGTTTTGCCCTTCTCATACGGACTTCATCCTGAATTGCCGATTTATTTGCTTCAAACTGTTCTTCTGTCAATTCTCCCAAGGCCTTAATATCTATTACCTTCTGAAGCTCTGCCAAAGCAGTTTCGCACTCGCTTCTTCTTTCATTATATTTGGAATCTCCCAGGCCACGCTTCTTATTGCTGCTGGCAATCACGATTTTAGCATTGTCCAGCTTAATGGGGGCATATGTATAAGAAAGGTCTGCTGTATCCAGAAAAATAGCATGATCCTTTTTTCCCATGGCAATGGCAAACTGATCCATAATTCCGCAGTTGACTCCATTAAAATTATTTTCAGAAAACTGCCCGATTAAGGCCAAATCCTGATTCGTCACATCAAAACCAAAGAAATCTCTTAAAATAAAGCCGGTCAACACTTCTACGGAAGCAGAGGAGGAAAGTCCTGAACCGTTAGGAATATTCCCGTTTAACAATAAATCGATACCACAATCCATCTTCATGCCTCTCTCCGCGAAGGCCCACATTACTCCCTTGGGATAATTGGTCCAGCCGGCTTCCTTACAGGGCAGTAAGTCCGTCAGAGAAGATTCTATCATCCCCAGCTTATCAAAGTTCATGGAGTAAAATCTCAGCTTATTATCGTTTCTTTTTCTTGCCACCCCATAGGTTCCTATGGTCAGTGCTGCAGGAAATACATGACCACCATTATAATCGGTGTGCTCACCAATCATGTTCACACGCCCCGGTGCAAAAAAGGCCTTTGCTCCTTCGTCATTTCCAAACACTTCTGCAAATTTCTTCAACATCACGTCTTTCATTGCCCTCTCCTTTTCTTTATTTGTGAAAATCGGTTTGCCGTTTCAGCCCATAGCCCTTTCTCAATAAAAAATCCTCTCCTTCACTATAGGATATTCCTGAGGGAGTGTCAATAAAAGGATATCGCAGCGCTTATGCAAACCTCTGGTGCGGCAGAAAAAGTATACCAAAGCCCACCATACTAAGCCCGGCCGTACAGCTTCCTACCCGATGGATCCGATTACTGTTCTCCCTCTCCATGATATTCCTCCTTTTTTCCCATCACCATTTTGATGCCGATTACGATAAGTAAAATGGCTGTCACTATACGGGGTATCGAGTCAATCAGCGGGGCAAGATAGTCCCACATCCAATCCGGAATCAGCCTGTAAATTATTCTGGTAACATTTTCCCAAAGTACCACTGCTCCACTCACAATCAGAATAACCGCCGCCCATTTTCTGAGAGTAGGGCCGGCAATCTGAAGCTGTCTTCCCTGTCCAAATTCCTCCCAGATATATACATCTGTCAATTCCTGAAAAATATCTTCCTTACAGGCTGCCAGATTTCTTGCGTGAAAAAAGCCATAAAACCATACTACTATGACAGGAAGAATAAACACATCATTGACCCTTAATACCACAGGAATGATAAAGCCAAGGGCAAAAATCCCCATTAGGCTAAGTCCATTCTTCATAAAGCCCATGTACATTTCTGCCGCTCCCGGCATAAAAGAAAAGACAAGGGTAAAAAAACTGTTCTTTTTTTGTTGTTTCATCATTACCTCCATTCTGCTGCCTAATACAGCCTATCTTGTAAAAAAATTGAACCGATTGTCCCCGGTAAAAATACTTCTGCTGTCAAACACCTCTAATAAAGCTCCTGAGATATTTTTCTTATCTCTTTCTTTCCTTTCCTCCTGCTCTGCAAATATCTGCAAGGATGGTTTATTCGCTGTCTCCATATCAGACAGGGAGGGAAGACTAAAGAGAATCAGGATAGCTGCTGCCACCGAGGTAAATACCCTGAAGCAATACTGTATGTATTCTTTATTTTGCCGCAGGGGAAACGCTTTTTCTTCCTGATTTAATTTAATCTGCTTCGTTTTCTCCTCTTCCTCAAACTGAGCCATGATTTTTTCTGCCAGATCACAGGGGGCATTGATCAGTTCGTTTTTTTCCACATCCGAAATCAGCCTGAGTAATTCTTCATCGGACAAATATTTTTCTTCTTTCATCACATCAACAGCTCCTTTTTGTAGGATTTTTTCAGCATTTCTCTGGCCCGGTAGATTCGGGTTTGAATGGTTTTTGGCTTATCTCCTGATTGCCTTGCTATCTCCTCTGCCTTTTGCCCCTTAATAAAATAGTTCAGTGCCACCTGAGCATAGGGAGAAGGCAGTGAGCGGCACTTGCTTTCCAGCTCCTTCATTGCCTCCCTGGTCAGAACCAACTGCAGCGGTTCATTTTCAACACTTCCCATAACCGGAAGCTCCTCCTGGGCAACCGGAATCATTCTCCTTGCTGCTGACTTTCGGTAATCTATGCACTTATTCGTGGCAATCCGGCAAATCCATGCTTTTTCTGCCCTCCCGTCAAAGCTGTCCAGATGGCAGGCGGCAGCCAGGAAGGTTTCCTGCGTCAAATCCTCCGCAGCAAAATAATCCCCCGTAAATTTCAGACAGATGGAGAAAATCAGGTTCTGGTACTGCTGTACTAATCTTATTAATTCTTCTTTTGCATTGATTATCTCCACCTCCCTTACTGCCTTCATTTACTATAACGAAGCAGACCTCTAATTGTCTTCAACTTTTATAAAAAAAGAGATTCTTTTCAGAATCCCTTTAGTGACATGGCCTTCTGCTATTCTTTTATGATCAAAGGAATGCCTGTCCATTATTCTTCCTCCTCAAGCCAGCGGGTCGCACAATGTGCCAAATAAGCAGGCCCGAAACGAAATACCTCCTCATTAAACAGCACATCCGGGCTGTGCTGCTCAGTAGCCGGCCTGTCCACAAAGCCGGCAGAAAGGTAAATATAAGCTCCCGGAATCCGTTCCAATACACAGGCAAAATCATCAGAGGCAGTGGCCTTGATTTCGGGAACCTCCATTTGTCCGGGTACATCCAGCTCCTTCATATAGCGTACAAATTTTTCCGTTACATCAGGGTTACAGATTAATGGTGGTACTTCGGCAATCATTTCCACCTGAGCCTCCCCACCATAGGTCTTTGCCACACTTTCAGCAGCCTCCTTCATTCTGCGAACCAAAAGCTCACGCTGCTGGGGAGATTCACTGCGAATTGAACCCTGCAGTTCGGCCGTTTCAGGAATAATGTTGTAGGCATCCCCGGCCTTAAAAATACCCACTGTCATCACACTGGCCTGCGTTGACGTAAGCTCTCTTGCTACGATGGCTTCCAATGCCAGGTAAATATGCACAGCGATATTGATGGGATCCACACTTCGCTCCGGATAGGCTCCATGGGAGCCTTTTCCTTTTACTCTGATTTTAAACCCATCTACGGAATTCATCATGGTTCCTGTTGAATTATAAATAAAAACCGTAGGCGGCATTTGCCCGGAGGTGACATGGCAGCTTAAGGCGGCATCCGGTTTTGGGTTTTCCAGAACACCATCCTCAATCATGGCCTTTGCTCCCAGGAAGGTTTCCTCCGCAGGCTGAAACATCAGCTTTACCATGCCTGCAAGAGCCGCCTCGTTTTCCTTAAGTAACTTCGCTGCTGTCAGCAGCCCGGCTGCATTGCAATCGTGTCCGCAGGTATGGGCTGCATAACAGGTGCTGGCAAAGGGCAGGCCGCTTTCTTCCCGCATAGGTAAAGCATCCATATCACTACGCAGGAGAATGGTTTTTCCACCCTCCTTACCTACAGTAGCAACAATACCATCACCACCGCAACGCTTAGGGCTGTACCCCATCTCTATCAGCTTCTTTTCAATAAATGCTGAAGTTTTGGGAAGCTCCAGGCTGATTTCAGGATTCTGATGTAAATAACGCCGATTGGCAACCGTTTCCTCATATAGCTCATTTGCTCGTTTTAAATAGTCCAAGTACGATTCCTCCTTTTGCTTTTTACCACTCCTGTGTTTTTAGCCTATCCCAAAATTCTAAAATTATCAATGGTTTCAGACTACCCTTTAAAATTTTTCACACCAGTTTCTTTTAATCTGCTTCTATGGGTAGCTGAATTTCCGTAAGCCAGTCCTCCACATTTTCCTTATTCCACATTCCGTCTATGTAGCATTCTCGGGCAAAGCCCTTTACTTTATATCCATTTTCATTGGCATATTTCATAATGTAAGCGTATGCATCACCTAATTGATTATAGGCACCCTTGTGATAAATGCAAATAGCTTTAGTGGCAGGAAGTGTTCTAAACTGTATTCGTTCATTTCCTATTCCGATTTTTGTAACCGCCTGAGAATATCTGACCTGAATATCTCTTTCTTTGTACTCTCTATCAAGATATTCACAGAATCCATAGTCCGGCTTAATACATTCAATGTTGGGATTCAGCCTGCGGCATTCGGTAGCAGAACTGAGTACCAAGGATGTGACCTCACTATAATCCTTAAGAACTCTTTCCTCGCTGTAAACAATTGTTTTCGGTATCTCCTTAATCACTGCCTGATACTTCATTTCCTTATCCTCCGATAGATAGTTTATTATGGAAAGTTGAAGAAAAATATCAGCCTGTTTCTTTCTAAGCTCTTTTGCTTTAACCTGCAGAATTTCTTTCAGCGGTGCACCATTTAAATAAGCTTTAATTTCTTCCACAGATAAATCAAGCTGACGGAGAGCTTTTATGATCGCTGCCGTTTCTAATTGTGCGGTTTCATAGAAACGATAACCAGACCACTCATCAACCCTGGCGGGAATCAGCAGCCCCTCCTTTTCATAAAAACGCAACGCTTTAATGGTAAGCATTGAGAGCTTTGAAAACTCACCTATTTTTAACATTTTCTCTCACCTCCATGCCATCATGTTAATCTATCCTCCAGAAGGAGAGTCAAGTCAGGATTATTTTAATCCATATGTGGTAATATCTTTCCAGTATCTATACTATAGCACAGATTTATATAAAGCTTGTTGAAAAATTGATAAGCACCTAAAACAGTCTTCAATTTAATTTAACTCTTTGATACCAGAACTATCGGTATCTGATATAGAAAGAAGCAAAAAATTCTATATAGACATATTAGGATTCAAGATAGAATATGAACGGCCAGAAAACCTATTTATGTTTGTTTCATTAGACAATTGTTAATTAATGCTTGAACAGGTGAATGGAAATTGAAGTGTTGGTGAGTTAGTATATCCATTTGGAAGATGTATTAATTTGGAAGAGTTTTTGATTCAAGACCCAGATGGGTACTTGCTAAGATTTACCGATTAAAAATTAAGTACAGATTCAAAAGCAGGTGTAAGTGCTTTTTTCATCTCATTTCTGTTATAAGTATTGTATTTAAGACCAAAACGAAAAAGACCTCAAATGCTAGAAAAGTAAGCATTCAAGGTCTTAAATAAATAGAGCGCGAGACGGGGATCGAACCCGCGACCCCAACCTTGGCAAGGTTGTGCTCCACCGCTGAGCCACTCGCGCATATTGTTTATCCGCATCGGACTTGATTAGTATAGCAAAGAGAGTATACTTTGTCAACTATTTTCTTAAATAATTTGAATCTCTAAATCTTTGCTACGCAAGCTAAAATGTGCTTCGCACATTTTAAGCGGGTGATGGGAATCGAACCCACGTATCTAGCTTGGAAGGCTAGTGTT
>JBJELR010000326.1:0-7011 GCA_051879255.1 Lachnospiraceae bacterium
TAGAATCAAATACCTTCATTCCCCCAATTAACCCGGTAACCACCACAATCTTCACCGAAGGGCACATCAGTGGTAGGGTAATGCCCAAAAAGCTTTTCATGCTGCTGGCACCATCAATCCGGGCAGCCTCGTATAGCTCCTCCGAAATACTTTGAAGGTTAGCCAGAAAGATAACCATGGCCCAGCCTGTCCACTGCCAGATTTGGGTGGCAATAATCGAATATAGTGCAATTTTGGAAGTAAAAAAATTTACCGGACTAAATCCCAGAGCAACCAACATACTGTTGATCAGGCCGGATTGGGCAGAGGATAAAATGTATTTCCACAGATAGCCCACAATCAGCGAACTGAATACTGCGGGAAAAAAGAATACTGCCCTTAATATGTTTCTGCTTCTCAGCTTCTGATTCAGGATTGCTGCCAGGGGAAGACCCAGAATCACCTGAAAGCCCGTTAACAAAATGGCATAGATGACAGAATTCTTAATTCCCTGCAGCATCAGGGGAGTCTGAAATACCTTTAGATAGTTGGCAAAACCCACCAGCTTCAGGTTAGTGGGATTCATATCCGTATAATCGGTAAAACTATAATAAATCGTATAGACAAAAGGTAAAATACAAAAAATGGTATAAATGATAAGTGCCGGAAGGATGAAAATAATGAAATATTTTCCCAGTAGCCCCGGCATACTTCTTTTTTTTACCATAATATCCTCCTCTCTTTGGATGATGAACAGCCCTTTTTGGCATAAAATACCCCGTATCCTGTTGGGTGCGATACGGGGCATATGCGTCAATACTTATTTAGACAGAAGTTCTGCCACAGCAGCATCCACATTGCTTAAGGTTGTTTTAAGATCCTGACCGTCAAGATAGGCCTGGAACTCCAAACCATAATTTTCATGTGCAGCAGCAGCCTCACCCCATTCGTTCCAAGGGCAGTACACATTTCCGGCATTTAAAGCCAAAGCAGCAGAGCTGTAGGCTTCAGGAAGCTCAAAGCTGGCACCACTAAGATAAGAAGAACCACCCTGATTATTCTCCCAGAGAGCTGTCTGTCCTTCAATGGTAGATAAGGCTTCAAGAACCTTCACTGCCAGATCAGCATGTTTGGAATTCGCATTTACTGCAAAGCCACAGCCGGGGCCGCCAATTAACCAGCCGGGAGAAGCAGTGGTTCCGTAAAAGGGCATCATATCAATTTTTAACTCCGGGTTTTTTGCCATAATTGCTTCGTAATCCCAGGGACCGGAGCAGAACATTGCGGCATTGCCGGTAGCAAACTCATCCAACGCCTGCGTATGGTCGATACCCAGCATATCACTGGTATAAATCCCCTCACTAATCATCTCGGACCACTTTTCGATGTAAGGATTCCAGGTTCCCTCCATGGTTACGCTTCCTTCCCGATACTTGCTTCCGAAGTCCTTTCCGGCATCGGTGGAAAGATATTCTGCAGCAACGAAGGCCATGGAATTTTTCAACATAGGCTCCCAACTCATGAGACCTGCGGCCAGAGGTTTAATTCCCAGCTTCTGAAACTCCTTGCAGACCTGAATATATTCATCAAAGGTGGTAGGCAAGGCAATATTATTTTCTTCAAAAATCGCCTTATTAAAGTAAATTCCCTCAAACCAGGAAATTCCGGGCAGAGCGTAGATATTTCCGTTATAGGAGTAAACACTGGTTCCTGCATCGGAATACAGCTTACCCAAATCGTCAACCGGCTGAAGATAGCCTAATTTTGCATGCTTTAAGGCAGAAGCCGGGGACTCACAGATGATATCCGGGCCTTCTCCTGCGCTAAGCTGAGTATCCACTACGGTGTTGTAATTATCATTATCAATAAACTGATACTCAATTTCCACCTCAGGAACCGCCTCTGCCAGATAATCCAATAAAGCAGCTATCGTTTCTTCCGAATTCCAGTAAGACATTCTCAAGGTAACCTTGTCCGTACTGCTTTCTGTGGCAGCACCAGTCTCAGTGCCTGCAGCCGTTTCTGTGTTGTCCGTAGCGGTTTGGGTCGCTTTCTGGCAGCCGGTAAGCATTCCTGCAGCCAACGCACCAGCCATAAAAAGTGCAACAATTCTTTTTTTCATTTTTACCTCCATTCCGAAGCATTTTTTGCATCTGTTTTCCTGATACTTCTATTGTACAGGGTAAACCGATACTTTCGAATAGAATATTTTTTTGAAACCTAACACTTTTTTTAGCGATTAATCAATTTTTCATCCTGCTCCAAATCGATAGCTTTAAGCTTTTGCTCCAGACAGACCGTAAAGCAGACCATTCCGTCTTTATCCACCTGACCGCTTACCCCACACCGGCTGTCATCATAATAAAGACGAATCCGTTCCCGAATATTAAAAAGACCATATCCCCTGCCCGGATGGCTTAAGTTTTCCTGAAGGCTTAAGGTATCCATTTCGGGGCCGTTATTGCGAACCTGAAAAATCAGATACTTTTCCTTAAGGAAATAAGAAAACTCTATCCTTCCTCTAAGGTTTTCCTCCTCCAGACAATCCACCCCATGAAAAATAGCATTCTCCACCAGAGGCTGCAGTAAAAAGTTCGGCATCAGCAGCTCTCTTCCTTCTTCCTGAAGCTTCAAGATGACATCAAAGCCGTTATCATGGGTGCTTTGCTGAAGCTCAAGATAGGAAATGATGGTCTGAAGCTCGTTTTCCACCGTAGTAATGGCTCTGCCATTATTAAGGGTACTGCGATAAAATTTTGCCAATAGACCGGTGATATTGGCAATATCCTCCTCATTTTTTTTGATTGCCTTCCATTTTATTGAGGATAGACAGTTATAGAGAAAGTGAGGGTTGATTTTTGCCTGAAGGGCCTGCAGCTCTACCTTTCGTTTCTCCATCCCCAGCCGATAGGTTTCCTCAATCATCTCATTCATTCTCTGCTGCATTTTTTCGAAGCTTTTGTTCACTACTCCAATCTCATCGTCATAACGCAGGTCCATACTTACATGAAAATTTCCCCGGCTGATCTCCTCTGCTGCCTCCTGCAGACGCAGAATTCTTCGGGTAAGTACCCTGGACACCAAAGAGCCTAAAAGCATCAGCAGGGCAAAGCTTACCAGAATAAGAAGGATAGTGGTAAGCTGAATCTCCTTCAATTTCCAATCGATGGCACTACGGTCGCGAAAATAGTAGAACTTCCACCCATTGGAAATTTCCTGAACCTCTGAAAGCAGAAAGTGGTCCGTTTCGGTAAATTTTTGAGGCAGCTCTGTCTGAATGTATTTCTCTACCCGACTCTCTAATTCCTTATTCACAAAGGGACTTTTAAAAATTACTTCTCCCTGAGAATTAAGCAACAGCGTACCTCCCTCCTGTGTATCAATCTGGCAGATAGGCTGGGTCAGCTTCTTTAAACTCAGCTCCAGCTCCACCACACCAATTGGCATTGAGGAGGAACCGGCATCCAATAGTGTTCTGCTGGCATAAATGTTTTCCTCCTCCACCCGCCAAATGGTTTTAAAATAGGTTATGCTTTTCTGATACCAGTCTTCCTTCTCCACCAACAGAGCAGAATAACAGAAGTCTTCAATACTGCGTTCAAGATAAGGGCTGTAAAGGCGTATCCAGTTCAGGTTTCTGTCCGAGGTAATAAAATACCAGAACACCGGCTTTACATCCTCTGTCAGCGTTTTGGTAAAGGCTGTGGCATCTTCGGGATAACGTTCCAGGCGTTCTCGTAAATCTGCATTATAGGTAAGATAACGCAGATTATCGTCCTCTCTGCTGATGGATCCCTCCAGGCCCACCTTCATACTGGCTGCCGCATCCTCCATGCTCAGCCTGGTCTGCTCCAAAAAGCTGTCTCTGGATAATTGATAGGAATATATCCCCATAAAAAGAACAGGTAAAAGAACCAGTAAAGAGTAGCTGATTAGCAGCTTATTTCTCAGATTGGCAGATCCATAATACCATTTTAAAAGACGAATCATCGCTATAGCCCCTCCCTATACTGCTTGGGGGTCATCCCATAATAGGACTTGAACAGCTTATTAAAATAAGACTGGTTCTCGTATCCACAGCTTTGGGCAATTTTGACAATCTTAAGACTTTTGTCCTCTAAAAGCTTTCTGGCCTTCTTCATTTTTAACTCTGTAATGTATTCCACAATCCCCTGCCCCGTTTCCTTCTTGAAGGTATGGCTGACGTAGGCGGGAGCCAGTCCTACCTCTTTGGCTACATCCACAAGACTCAAATCTCTCTGGTAGTCCTTCTGGATATAATTTTTAATCCGAAGGATAAGCTCAGAATCGGTTTTCTCCTCCCTTCCTGCCACAGAAAGAATTCTGTCCACTGCCTCTGTGAAATCCCCCAGCACCTTTTCCGGCTTTTTTTCGGAAAAAAACTCTCCTGCTATCACCAGTGCATCCTCATACTCTACCTGGGGAATCTTATCGTAAAGCTCCTTAACAATAGAATAGAGCAGATGCTGAATATAGATGCGGCTCAGTTCCTTAGACTTGGAAAGAGCCTCACTTAATTGCCTGCAGCCTTCCCGTATTCTGTCCATCTCCTGCCGCTCAATGGCAGAAAAAATATCGCTTTTTACTTCCTCAATATCTTTGGCATATCTGGTCTGGCCATCGCTGCATTCTTCTGCAAAAAGAATTCGATCTCCATACCCAAAAATATCCTTTCTGATCTCATCCATTTTCGTTAGCTGCGTAATCAGTTCCTCCAGAGAGGAAACCATCTTTCCGGCTACCACCAGACATTCCTGCCTCTCCCCCAAAGCCCTCAGCAGTTTTTCCAACTGCTCCTTAAGGTGCGGTCGGTTCCTGTACTCCGAATTTCCAATCACCAGATAGGCTTCATTGGGCAGCAGTTCAAAAAAGGTCATCTCACGAAAATAAGCTCCGGCCATCTTCTGAAATTTATCCCCACTATGCTCAAAATAGTTATCTAAAAACTCAAAGACTACAGGAATACAGCCCTCCGGCTTTTTTTCAAAGAGCAGCTTCTTTAAAAGTCCAGCCTCTCCTTTTGGAACCTTTCCGGTACGAAAGAGACGATAAAGCATGGCCTCCTGCATCCGTTCCTGATGCTCCCTGTCCTGTTCATGGTGTAAACGATTTTTTTGTATTTTATCGATAACTCCTTCCATACAGCGTTGAAATTCCTGAACCTCTACGGGCTTTAGCAGATAGTTGACCACACCGGCCTCCATAGCCTTTCTGGCAAAGCTGAATTCGGAATAGGCACTGAAAATAATAATGATGGTTTCGGGATAGGCTTCGGCCACCTCTTTGGCCAAGGTCAACCCATCCATTACCGGCATCTTTACATCCGTAAACAGAATGTCAAATTCCTCTTTTTTCATCAGCTCCAGAGCCTTTTGCCCATTGGAGGCCTGTTTAATCTGAAGCGGGTATCCGTAACGCTCAATTAGAAAGGATATCCCTTCTCTTTCCTGACGCTCATCATCCACCAACAAAATTTTATACTTTTCCATCTTTCCCCCCGGCCTATACTAAACCTTCCTCACTATACTGTTTTTTCTGTGTCTTTTCCTTTGCCATTTGGAATAAATTGGTTAACGCTATTATACCGAAAGAATGGCAGAATGAAAATGAAAACCTTCCAAAAGCTTTAGACCCGGCGAATCGGACATTCACCGGGTCTACAGGCTCTTATTTCCTTTCGTTTAATTCTATCTCTGCAATAGAATAATATCCACCGGCAATGCGCACTATCCTGCTTCCATTACCTTCAATTCCTCCATTGTACTCAAGCTTTGGTCCCTTGTTTGCTGCCAGAATGGCTACTCTCATCTGGGAAGTGGTTTCTTGGCTAAAGGTATATTGCTTACTCTCAAAATTACTTTTCCAGTTTTCCTTGGCCGTCACCACCGTTTTCCATGTCCCATCCTGCTGTAAAGCCTGCAGTTCAAAGGAGGTGGGAGCCGACGTCAGGTAGCCAATGGTAAAGCCCAGGCTGTCAATGGTTCGCTCATTATCCCACTTAAAGTTAATATACTGAGGGTAGTCCGGCACATTTTCTACGGAGGTATCTACCCGATTGGGATTGCCTGCCAGACGAGCACCGTCTCCGGAGCTTCTGAATTCATTGACGTAGACTCCATCCGCCACATCGCCTACAGGGAAATTGGCATCCTCACTTCCGGCTTTTCCCTCCTGATCCAGAACCGAAACCTCTGCCGAGACTGCATGGTTAATGTGGTAGTCACCTACTAAAGCAGTCTGTGCATCCCTGGCATCTTCATAGACTCTGATTTCAGCCACATAGAAGCCCTTATCGGTGGATTCCTCCTGATTGGTTTCACTGTTCCATACGCTCTTTACATGGAGGCGAAGATGATATACGCCCTGAACCGGTGTAACGTTGGTCACAAAGGAAGCTATTCCCTTCTCATCAAAGTTCCACTGTGGAGTAATATCTGTCGCAATGGGAATCCAGTTTTGGTAACCGTCCCGGGAATATTCGATGTCAAATTGATAAGGGAAGCGGTTAGCTGTTTCGCTCCTTCTGTCATAAACAAAGGTTCCCGTTGAATTATCACTCTTTCCCGCATTAATGGTTTTCGTGGTAACGTTCTTATTGACTATGACCTCCACGCTGGCAATGGTTTTCGCCTCTCGGATATCCTGTTGGCTGGCTAAAGTATAGCTTACCCCCTTCAAATCCGTAATGGTTTCTCTCACGCCCAAGGCGGCAGCCGTTTCCTCCGGGGTGTACTCCACCCAATCCAGATACAGATAATGTTCATCACTGTGATAGGGGGTTACGGGATAAGTATTATTGGCTCTTTCCCCTGCTGTCATGGCACGATAGGAGGTGGTTACATCTCCATCATTGATATAACCGGGATCGTAGGTCCGGTAATGATTGGCCCGGATGCCATTGGCACCGGCATAGGCCAGAGTAGCTATATTGTTTTCAACAGGTGCCTGCTTCTGCGGGATATTTTTGGTTACCAGCTGCTTTTCTAACTGCTCCAGCTCCGGTGTCTTCCA